>JBBSHJ010000010.1:0-52843 GCA_038253135.1 Mycobacteriales bacterium
ACGAGCATGCCGCCGCCGACCGCGCGGTCGGTCGCCTCGTCCACGACCATGAAACCCCGGTAGCGCGATCGCGGCGATGTGCGGGGGCAGATCATGACGCCACGGGAGACGTCGACGTCGTCCCCCGAGCGCAGCGTCGTCACCGACATGGGCGGTTGCGCCTCGCTCACCGACCCGTCGGCGGTGTCGATGCCGGGGATCTCTGGTGAAACCGGACGGCAGCACCATGATGTCATCCCCCGGCTTGAGTACGCCGCCGGCGACCTGCCCGGCGTATCCGCGGTAGTCGTCGAACCGATCCGACCTGGGGCGAGCCGTCTTGCATCGTTGGCCCCAAGACATAGTCGTCCCAGTCGGCGCGCCGGGCCGCCAGCGCACTAGAGGATCGTCACGACGTTTGTCGTGGGTAGCCACAGCACGTTGCCGTACGGATCGGTGACCTTCAGCCGGTAGGTGTACGTCGCACCCGGGCTCAGACCGAGGTCGGTATGGCTCATTGCCGGCATCGTCCAGAAGTTGGAATCCTGGTTGGTCGTGTAGATCGGGGTTGATGTTCCGGAGCGGTAGAGCGCGTAGGTCAGCGTCGCGTCGTCCTGGTCGGACTGCGCCCGCCAGCTCACCTGCGCGGTTCCGGGTATCGACGAGGTGGCCGATGGCGCGCTTCCGTTGTACTGCGGGCCGCGTCTGTTCGGGGCAATCTGGCGCGTGGCGAATCTGACCAAGCCCTGCTGCGCGACGCCGTTGACACTCGGGAACTCCCCGCCCAGAGCCACGTAGTTGCCGTTCCCCTTGACGCTCCACGCGGCCTGAGACTGCCCCGTGTAGCTTCCGATCGCCAGCACGGGATACCACTGCAGCATCGTGGAGTCGGGCACACCGTTGTAATTCCAACCGTAGGAGTCGGGCCCGGTGTTGGTGCCGGTCGGATACGTAGTGAAGGCCAGCGCGTGGCGCTGATTGATCGACCTCGGACTGCTCTCCGGAAAGGCGCCGATCGGGCGGCAATCGTGCGCATGGCTCACGGTGTAGAGCACCTGACCGGACGGGTAGACGTCGTAGGTGTCGCCGTGGCAGTCGTTGACCCAGATGATGCCACCGGTACCCGGATCGGTCGCGAAGGAACCCTCGAAGTTACCTGTCCCAAAGGCATAGCCCGACCCGTAGACCTGCGCGCCGTCGGTGGTCAAACTTGTGATGCCGCTCTTGGTGCCGCCGTCCCTAATAGTCCGGTTCGCAGCCCACACTTGAGTTGCACCGGTCGTCGCATCGACGGAGCCCATTGCGCTGGCGGCGACACCGTTCAGCGTGGTGAAGCTGCCGCCGACGATCACGCGAGAGTTGTCGGGCGCCATCACCATAGCCGCGACGTTGTTGTCATCGGCCTTCGGTGCCCACGGAAGCAAGGCACCCGTGACCGCGCTGAACGCCGACAGGCGAGTCCGGCCAACTCCGTTTGCAGTGAAGAAGCTGCCGCCGACGTAGACGGTGCCGGCGGTGACGGCGATCGCACGCACCCGGCCGGAGAGAGCAGGTGCGAACGTCGTGACGAGAGCTCCCGTCGCCGTACTGAAGGCGGCGATGTGGTTGCGCGCGATCCCGTCGACCGTGGTGAAATCGCCCCCGACGTAGACCCGCGACCGGTCCGGCGATACCGCCGCGACAAGACCCTGGCCGTTGAGGGAGTGGTTGAACGATGCGACCCGGTTACCGGTCGTGATGTCATAGGCGAAGATGTTGCTCGCGGCGATCTCGCCCGACCCTCCGGCCGGCACGCCCGGCGGCCGCGCCTTGGTGAAGCTCCCGGTGGCGTAGACGGTGTTCCCTACGACAACCTGGCTCCACACCACACCGTTGATCTGCCAAGTGGGAAGCCCGTCCGCCGACACAGTGACAGGCGGAGGTGCCGTGGAGGCCGTGGCCGATGGGACGAGTGAGACGACGGTCAGCGACACCGCGAGCGCGATCGCGTTAAACCCGGCTAACCGCCTAGCAATGCGACTCATTCTGTCCTCGGGCTCGTATGGCCGCGGCCAGCGGACTGATGGACCGCGACCAGTTGGGCATGATCAAACCCGCACTCGGCGTCCGACCGATTAGCTTTCACATCAGCATTGTGCCGTGGAAGGTGTCCCCGCGTACGGGGAATGGAGAAGTCCGCGGGACTAGGCCTGGCCGACGATCATGCCGGCGCCGACGGTACGGTTGGTCGCCTCGTCCACGACGATGAAGCCCCCGGTGGTGCGGTTGCGCCGGTAGGCGTCGCTGAAGAGCGGCTGCGTCGTACGCAGCTTGACCCGGCCGATCTCGTTGAGCGCCAGGCTCTCGGCCGACTCGTCTCGGTGCAGCGTGTTGACATCCAGGCGGTAGTCGAGCTCGCGGACCACCGCCCGCGCCGTGCGGCTGGTGTGCTTGACGAAGTACTTGCCCCGCAGCTGCATCGGCCGATCGTCCATCCAGCAGATCATGGCGTCGATGTCCTGCGACGAGTCCGGCGCGTTGTGCGGGCGGCAGATCATGTCACCGCGGGAGACGTCGATGTCGTCCTCGAGCCGCAACGTCACCGACATGGGCGGGTAGGCCTCGGTCACCGGGCCGTCGGCGGTGTCGATGCCGGCGATCCTGGTGGTGAAGCCGGACGGCAGCACCATGACCTCATCGCCCGGCTTGAGTACGCCGCCGGCGACCTGCCCGGCGTACCCCCGATAGTCGTGGAACCGATCCGACTTGGGCCGGATGACGTACTGCACCGGGAAGCGTACGTCGACCAGGTTGCGGTCACTGGCCACGTGCACGTTCTCGAGGTGGTGCAGCAGCGACGAGCCGTCGTACCACGGCATCGCCGACGAGCGGTCCACGACGTTGTCACCTTTGAGCGCGGAGATCGGGATGACCGCGAGGTCGGAGATGTCGAGCTTGGTGGCGAAGGCGGTGAACTCGGCCTTGACCTTCTCATAGATGCCCTGGTCATAGCCGACCAAATCCATCTTGTTGATGCACAGCACGAGGTGCGGCACTCGCAGCAGGGTCGCGAGGAAGGCGTGCCGCCGGCTCTGCTCGAGCAGACCGTGCCGGGCGTCGACCAGGATGATCGCGAGGTTGGCGGTCGAGGCGCCGGTCACCATGTTCCGGGTGTATTGGATGTGCCCGGGGGTGTCGGCGATGATGAATTTGCGCTTCGGCGTCGCGAAATAGCGGTAGGCGACGTCGATCGTGATGCCCTGTTCCCGCTCGGCGCGCAGCCCGTCGGTGAGCAGGGCGAGGTCGGTGTACTCCGTGCCGCGGGCGACACTGGAGCGCTCGACCGCCTCGAGCTGATCCTCGAAGATGGCCTTGGAGTCGAAGAGCAACCGGCCGATGAGCGTGCTCTTGCCGTCATCGACGGATCCGGCGGTCGCGAAGCGCAGCAGGTCCATTTAGAAGTAGCCCTCTTTCTTGCGGTCTTCCATCGCGGCCTCGCTGGCCCGGTCATCGGCGCGGGTGGCGCCGCGCTCGGTGATGCGGGTAGCGGCGACCTCGGCGATGATCGCGGCGACCGTCGAGGCCGTTGACTCGACGGCGCCGGTGCAGCTCATGTCACCGACGGTGCGGTAGCGCACGGTCGCCTCGAAGAGCTGCTCCTCCTCGTCCCGCTGCACGAACGGGCTGTCGGAGAGCAGGATGCCGTCGCGGGCGAAGACCGTTCGCCGGTGGGAGAAGTAGATCGCCGGGATCTCCAGCTCCTCGCGGTCGACGTAGTCCCAGATGTCCAGCTCGGTCCAGTTGGAGATCGGGAAGACCCGGATGCTCTCGCCCCGGCGTACCCGCGCGTTGTAGAGCGACCACAGCTCGGGCCGCTGGTTCTTCGGGTCCCACTGGCCGAATTCGTCCCGGAAGGAGAAGATCCGCTCCTTGGCGCGGGCCTTCTCCTCATCGCGGCGGGCCCCGCCGAACAGCGCGTCGAAGCCGTGCTCCTCGACCGCATCGAGCAGGGTGGTCGTCTGCAGCTTGTTGCGGCTGGCGAAGCGCCCGGTCTCCTCGGCCACCCGGCCGGCATCGATCGAGTCCTGCACCGAGGCCACCACCAGCCGCACGCCGAGCTGGGCCACCCGCCGGTCGCGGAAGTCGATCGCCTCCGGGAAGTTGTGCCCGGTGTCGACGTGCATCACCGGGAACGGGATCTTGGCCGGCCAGAACGCCTTCTCGGCCAGCCGCAGCATGACGATCGAGTCCTTGCCGCCGGAGAAGAGCAGCACCGGCCGCTCGAACTCCGCCGCCACTTCGCGGAAGATGTGGATCGACTCCGCCTCGAGCAGGTCGAGCTGGGAGAGCCGGTAGTCGGTCACGGGGATCGTCTCGGTCATCAAGCCTCGTTCAGGTTCGTTGCGGTCACCGTCGCCACAGTCCTTATAGCCACAATCTACGGAGCCGCCGGCGCGGGTACGCCGCGCACGATCGGCTCCATGAGTTCACGCCTGCAGACAACCAGGTCTGGTAGATAGGGATTCGGTTGATTGTACTTCGGAGCGGTGCCGTCCAGGCGCGCGACGGCGACGGACGCCGCGAGCGCCACCGCCACCGGCGCGGCGGAGTCCCACTCGTACTGTCCTCCGGCGTGCACGTAGGCATCCACCTCGCCCCGGACGACCGCCGCGACCTTCGCGCCGGCCGACCCCATCGGCACCAGCTCCGCCGGCAGCCGCTCGGCCAGGCCGGTGACCAGCTCCGGCGCCCGGCTGCGGCTCACGGCCAGCCGCCACGGCCCGGCCCGGTGCACCGGTGGCGGGGGTGGCTCATCGGTCGCGAGCACCAACCCGGCAACGCCCTGCGCCGGCAGCGCCACCGCGCCGGCCACGATCGCGCCGGCCCGCCAGAGCGCCACATGCACGGCCCAGTCGGTGCGTCCCTCCTCGGCGAATTCGCGGGTCCCGTCCAGCGGGTCGATGATCCACACCCGCGTGGCCCGGAGCCGGGCCGGGTCGTCGACGGCCTCCTCGGACAGCACCGCGTCGTCGGGACGCTCCTCGGCGAGCCGGCGGGCCAGCAGCTCCTGCGCGGTCTTGTCGCCGAGAGCGCGCAGCGCCGCCGCGTCGGCGAAGCCCTCCCGCGCGCGTACGTCGCGCAGCAGCCGCCCGGCCTCCTCAGCGAGCCGGCGCGCCAGCGCGTGATCGGCGGGGTCGGCCTCGGCGGTCTGGGGCATGCGGGTCCGCTCCTTGGCGTGGGTCAGCGGTGCGGCGATCGGGCGTCGGGCGCTGAACGCCGGTCGGGTGGCGTGGTGCTGGTGCCGCGACGGGCGGTACGGATAGCTGGTCGAGTTCGCGTGCGGCGAGCTCAGTAGGCCCCTTCGGATCGCAGCACCGCAAAGACCGTACGCCACAGAATGACCAGATCGAGAGCCAATGACCAGTTCTCGACGTACCGCAGATCGATCCGCTCGCTCTCGGCCCAGGTCAGGTCCGCGCGGCCACTGACCTGCCACAGGCCGGTCATGCCGGGCTGTACGGCGAGCCGGCGGCGGACGTCGAAGCCGTATTGGTCGACCTCATGCTGCAACGCCGGACGTGGACCGACCAGCGACATGTCGCCCTTGAGGACGTTGATCAGCTGGGGCAGCTCGTCGAGGGAGTAGTGCCGGAGCTTGTGCCCGAGCCGGGTGATCCGCGGATCGTCCTCGATCTTGAACAGGACGCCCGCACCGTGCTTGTTCTGCTCCTGCAGCCCGGCCAGTCGCGCCTCGGCGTCGACGAACATGGAGCGGAATTTCAGCATCTTGAACGGCTGGCCGTTGCGGCCGACGCGTTCCTGCCGGAAGGTTGCCGGCCCGTCGCTGTCCAGCCGCACGGCGATGGCGATCGCCAGCAGCAGCGGAGAGAAGACCAGCAACGCCATCGCGGCGACCACCCGGTCGAAGACCGTCTTGGCCAGCCGCCGGCCGCCGGAGAAGCTCGGGTGCTCGACGTGCAGCAGCGGCAGCCCGTCGACGGGCCGTACCGAGATCCGCGGGCCGGTCACGTCCATGAGGGCCGGGGCGACGACGAGGTCGACCCTGGTCGTTTCCAACCCCCACGCCATCCGGCGCAGCTGCACCGAGTCGATTTCCGGGCAGCCCAGGACTGCCACGGTGTCGGCCTCTGCGGCGCGCGCGGCCGCCGGGACCCGGTCGAAGTCGCCGAAGACCGGCAAGCCGTCGGCGCCATCGGCGCTGCCCGTCAGCGTGTCCCCGCTGTACCCGGGCGGCAGGCACGCGCCGACCACCTGCATGCCGTGGTAGCGCTGGCGGTGCAGCTGGGTTGCCAACGCCACGACGCCTTCCTCGTGCCCGACCAGCATCACGCGGCGCATCAACCGCCCCTGCCGCACCCTGACGCGATGCACCCATTTACGCGCCACATAGCGGGCGAGCAGATCGCCGAGCGTCATCATCGGCAGCGCGACCAGGACATAGCCCCGGGCCACGTCGAGCCGGAACGCGTAGGACACGAGCGCGACCCCGGCGGTCAGGATCAGGCCGCAGAAGAGCACCCGTCGGAACTCCTCGGCACCAACGAAAAGGAACCGCGGCTCGAAGGCGCGCACCAGCGCGGCGGTGGCGATCCATGCCACCGGGAGCGCGACGCTGAAGAGCAGGTAGCCGTCCACCCGCGCGTTGGGATTGTCGGTGCCGAAGCGGATGAGGTACGCCGCGACGGCGGCACCGAGCGCGATGACCGAATCGATTGCGAGCAACAGCGTGACGTAGCGGCGCTCCCACCGCCGGTTCGCCGGCGCCGAGGTGCGCAGTCGAAGCCCGTCGTGTTCGAGCGCGGCACCCTCAGCGAAGTTGAAGGGCTCAACCGTGGTCATCGGCCGCGCCCGGGTGCTGCCCGCCGAGCCACGCCCGCTTCCGGATGCGCTTGCGTCGCCCCGGTCGGGCAAATGTCGTCCTGCCACCCCATGCCAAACCCCCACCACCGCTATGCACCGCCAGCGCACCGAGTTGGCGCTCTGGCCATAGCTCGCCGGTCCGTCCGGCCTCGGCGCATCCGCCGTCGGCCGGCCGCAACCGGAACATCGAGGCGGTCACTTGGCGCCGCTCTACGCTCGTGTAGTTGCGAAAAAAGTAGTTGTTCAGCGAGCTATCTGATTACGGACAGTAGCAGCACGGTTCGGGTTCATGTGGTGGATCCTCAATCTCCATCGAGCGTTCACGCTCAATTCGGTTGACCGCCTGGGACGACGTGTCGAGATCCTCCGACGAACGGCCACTGAACGTGACGGAGCCCTGCCCGAGCCGCCCAGGACACTGCGACCGCCGGCCGGCGCTCAGCTGTTGAAGCTCTGCTGCGCGGCCTCGAGCCCTGAGTCGATCAGCGCCTCGACGGCGTCGGCGGCGCGCTCCAGCACCGGCGGGAGTTCGCGGCGCTCGGCGGCGCCGAAATCATGCAAGACGTAATCGGCCGGATCCTGGCGACCCGGCGGGCGTCCGATCCCCATCCGCACGCGGTAGTAGTCCTGGCTGCCCAACGCTTGCGACACCGACCGCAGACCGTTGTGCCCACCCTCGCCGCCGCCGCGTTTGAGCCGCAGCCGACCGAAGTCGATGTCGAGCTCGTCGTGCACGATGACGAGCCGTGCAACATCGACCCGGTAGTAGGAGCGAACCGCCGCGACCGGCGCACCGCTCTCGTTCATGAAGGCGCGTGGGATGGCGAGCGTCACTGGGCGCCCGCCGATCCGTACGTCGGCCACATCGGCAAGCCCGCGGGCCGCCCGCGAGCGCAGCGCCTGCAGCCGCGCGGCGTACCGCTTGGCCAGGACGTCGGCCACCATCGCTCCGGCGTTGTGCCGGTTACCGGCGTACCGCAGGCCCGGGTTGCCGAGCCCGACGACACACCAGCGCTCGTCGGTCAGGACTCGTCCGCGGAGTCGCCACCCTCGCCCGGGTCCTCGGCGCCCTCGGTCGGCTCCTCGGCACCCTCGGCCGGCTCGGCGGCCTCTTCGTGCTCGATACCCGCCTCTGCCTCGGCCTCGGCCAGCTCGGCCTCCAGCGCTTCGGCGGTCGGAGCGGCCTGGATGCCGACCAGGAGCTGGTCGGGCTCGGTGATCAGGCTGCTGCCGGTCGGCAGGGCGACGTCGCCCGCAAGGATCTGGTCGCCGACGCCGAGACCCTCGACGCTCACCTCGACACCGTCCGGCAGGTGGGTCGCCTCGGCCTCCACGGACAGCACCGTGAGCTCGTGGTTGACCACGGTGTCCGGTCGCGCCTCTCCGACGTAGGTGATCGGGATCTCGACCGTGACCTTCTCGCCCCGACGGACCATCAGCAGGTCGACGTGCTCGATGAAGCCCTTGATCACATCGCGCTGCACCGCCTTGGCCAGTGCCAGCTGATCACCTGCCGGCAGTGCCAGGGTGAGCAGCGCGTTCGGGTTCTTCAGCGCCAGCATCAGCTGGTGACCGGGCAGGGAGACGTGCTGCGGATCCTCACCGTGGCCGTAGATGACGCCGGGGACGCGCCCGTCGCGGCGCAGCCGGCGGGCCGGGCCCTTGCCGAACTCGGTCCGGACGTCAGCTGCGATGTGCAGCTGGTCGGTGTCGTGCGCTGTCTTCTGCGCCATCGTGGCTTCTCCTCGGTACGGCGTCGCGCTGCGACAGCGCGGGCGGGGATGTCGGGTCCGGCCGAACCACAGACACGGCCGCCTCGAGGAGGCCAACGCGGTCCGTCGATCACGGAGCCGTCGGTCCTCGCGGACCGCGCTCCCTCGCCGGGCAACCGGCTCAGCCTACCCGCCGCCGTTACCGCGACCCAAACCCAGCCGGTGCGCAGCGCGGCTGGGCCGACGCTGGGATGCGGCGCTCAGCCGGTCGCGCCGTCGAAGAGGCTGGTGACCGAGCCGTCCTCGAAGACTTCCCGGATCGCTCGGGCCAGCATCGGCGCGATCGAGAGGACCGTGATCTTGTCCAGGCACTTCTCCGGCGGGATCGGCAGGGTGTTGGTGAGAACGACCTCGCTGATCCGGCTGTTCTTGATCCGGTCGGTCGCCGGGTCGGACAGCTGCCCGTGCGTCGACGCGGCGATCACCGCCTTGGCGCCGGCGTCGAAGAGCGCGTCCGCGGCGCCCACCGTCGTACTCCCCGTCGCGATGATGTCGTCGATCACGATGCAGGTGCGCCCGGCCACCTCGCCCACGACCCGGTTGACCGCGACCTTGTGCGGGACCAGCGGATCGCGCGTCTTGTGGATGAAGGCCAGCGGGCAGCCGCCGAGCCGATCGGTCCACCGCTCGGCCAGGCGCACCCGGCCGGTGTCCGGCGACACCACGGTGAGGTCCTCACCGGAGTATTTGGACGCGACGTATTGCGCCAGCAGCGGCAGCGCGAACAGGTGATCCACCGGGCCGTCGAAGAAACCCTGGATCTGCGCCGTGTGCAGGTCGACGGTCAGGATCCGGTCGGCGCCGGCCGTCTTGTAGAGATCGGCCACCAGCCGGGCCGAGATCGGCTCGCGCCCACGCTGCTTCTTGTCCTGCCGGGCGTAGGGATAGAACGGCAGCACGACGGTCGTCCGCTTGGCCGACCCGCGCTTGAGCGCGTCGACCATCACCAGCGACTCGACCAGCCAGTCATTGATCGGCTCGGTCATGCTCTGCACGACGAACGCGTCCGAGCCGCGGACCGACTCCTCGTAGCGCACGTAGACCTCGCCGTTCGCGAAGTCGTATGCCGACGTCGGTGTCGTCGTGATGCCGAGCTCGGTGGCGATCTCCTCGGCCAGCTCCGGATATCCGCGGCCCGAGAGCAGCATCAGGCTCTTGCGGTTGGCGCTCTGCAGGGTGCTCATCGGTGCTCCGGCTCGTTCGCTGGGGTGACGGGATCCGCCGGAGCACCGGGTGCGGGCGCCGCGTCGGCGGGACGTGCTGCTTGCGGCGCCGGCGATACCGGTGCCCCCGATTCCGATGCCCGCGCGGGTCGGTTCGCCGCCGCCCCGGCCGGATCATCTACGGCCGCAACTGGATCATGTGCTGGCGCCGCAGCTGGATCATGTGCTGCTGCCGCAGCTGGATCATGTGCTGCTGCCGCAGCTGGATCATGTGCTGCTGCCGCAGCGGCCGCCGCGGCCGGCGTACCCGCGCGCATGCGCTCCGTCCACCCCTCGATGACGCGCATCTTGCCGCCTTCGGAAACGGCAAGCGCGCCGGCCGGTACGTCGCCCTTGATGACCGTGCCGGCGCCGGTGTAGGCGCCGGCACCGACGTGCGCCGGCGCGACGAGGCAATTGTGCGCGCCGGTCTTGGCGTGGTCCTCGACGACGGATTCGCGCTTGGTGACCCCGTCGTAGTTGGCGAAGACCGTGCCGGCGCCGATGTTGACCCCGGCGCCGATCGTGGCGTTGCCGACATAGGAGAGGTGCGGCACGGCCGAGCCGGCGCCGACCGTGGCCGCCTTGACCTCGACGTAGGTCCCGATCTTGGCGCCGTCCTCGACGATCGCGCCCGGGCGCAGATAGGCGAACGGCCCGACGGAGCACCCCGCCCCGATGACGGCATGGTCGGCGTGGGCGCGTACGACGTGCGCCCCGGCCCCGACGCGGGTGTCGGTGAGCGTGCAGTCGGGTCCGATGACGGCGCCCTCGCCGATCACCGTCGCGCCGCGCAGCTGCACCCCGGGGCCGATCTCGACGTCGCGGGCGAGCCGGACGTCGACGTCGATCCACGTGCTGGCCGGATCGATCATGCTCACCCCGACATCGCGCATCCAGTGCCGGTGGATCCGGTCGCGCAGCATCGCGGTCGCCTCGGCCAGCTGCAGCCGGTCGTTGATGCCGGCCGTCTCGTCGTACGCCGTCACCGTCGCGGCCACGTGCGAGCCGGCGTCGACGTACTGCTTGACGACATCGGTCAGGTACTCCTCGTGCTGGGCGTTGTCCGAGCGCAGCTTCCCAAGCGCGGTCCGCAGCGGCCCTGCAGCGAAGGCGTAGACGCTGGAGTTGATCTCCGTGACCCGGCGCTCGTTGGCGTCGGCGTCGCGTTCCTCGACGATCCGGGTCACCGCTCCGGAGGAGTCGCGGATGATCCGGCCGTAACCGGTGGGGTCGGGGGCATTGGCCGAAAGGACGGTGGCCAGGGCGCCGGTCGCGCGGTGCGTATCGATCAGCGCCGTGAGGGTTTCCGGGCGCAGCAGTGGAGCGTCGCCGGGAAGCACCACGACCGTGCCGGCGAAATCGGGTATCGCCTCCATGGCCAGCCGGGTGGCGTGGCCGGTGCCGCCGATGCGGTCCTGCTCGACCGGCTCGGCGTCGGTGCCCTCGAGGCTGGCGACGACGTCGTCCTTGGCCACGTGCACGACGACCTTGGTGTGCGCGGCGTCGAGCGGGGCGACCGCGGCGAGGATGTGGCCCAGCATGGTGCGTCCGAGAATCGGGTGCAGATACTTGGGTATCGCCGACTTCATTCGGCTGCTGGCTCCGGCAGCAAGGACGATCACCGCGAGCGATTCCGCCACGGATTCTTCTCCCACCCGTTGGACTTCCGGCCGGACGAGGCAACTGTAACGGTCGCCGCCGCGGACTCGCCAGACACCGCCCGCCCACCCGGCCGGTCACCCCGACCCACGGCTCCGGGCGCCCCGCCCGGTCGCGGACCTCTCCTCGTCGAGTCGCCACAAATGGCCGGTCCCGACGGCACGTCGGCAGCCATTTCTGCCGACTCGACCGGTCCGGATCGATGCCGACCTCTTGACCGATCCCACTGCTGGGGGACTCGGACTCGAACCGAGACTGCACGGCTCCAAAGGCCGGCGGGCTGCCGATTACCCCATCCCCCACTGCCCGGCGGCGCGAGGCTGATCCCTCACGGGCGGGCGGCAAGACAGCCCATCATAGATGCTCGACTGGCGAACCTACGGTTCCGTAGGTTACGGTGGCGTAGCCTCCGCTCGATCGGGCGAGGCACGCCCGCGAGCCGGCCGCAAGGAGACCCCCGCCGATGACCCCATCGCAGTCGACGACGACCCTGCCCACCGGCCGGGACGACGTACCCGGATCAGCGAGCGCCGAGCGGTCCAACCGCCAGACGCCGACGCTGACCGACGGTCGTCGGAGCACCTTCGAACACGTGATGCTCTATTTCTTCGTCATCGCGCCGTTCCTGGCGGTGCTCGCGGCGGTACCTGTGGCCTGGGGCTGGGGCCTGTCGTGGCACGACATCGTGCTGTTCTTCGCCTTTTACATCGTCTCCGGGCTCGGCGTGACGATGGGCTTTCACCGCCTGTTCACCCACGGCTCCTTCAAGGCCAGGCGCGGCCTGAAGATCGCGCTCGCGCTGGCCGGCTCCGCTTCGGTGCAGGGCCCGATCATCCGCTGGGTCGCCGACCACCGGCGGCACCACGCCTTCTCCGACCGCGAGGGCGACCCGCACTCGCCGTGGCGCTACGGCGAGACGACCGCCGCCGTCGCCAAGGGCCTGTGGCACGCGCACACCGGCTGGCTCTTCGACCGGGAGAAGACCAACAAGGCGCGGTTCGCCCCTGACCTGGTCAAGGACAAGGACGTCTCCGCGATCCACAAGTACTTCCCGCTGGTGCTGCTGGCGACCCTCGGCCTGCCGGCATTGGTCGGTGGGCTGTGGGCGTGGTCCTGGACCGGGGCGCTGAGCGCGCTGTTCTGGGCCGGTTTCATCCGGATCTTCGTCCTGCATCACGTGACCTGGTCGGTGAATTCGATCTGCCACACCATCGGTGAGCGGCCGTTCGTCGCGCGGGACAAGTCGGCCAACTTCTGGCCATTGGCGATCCCGTCCTTCGGCGAGTCCTGGCACAACTCCCACCACGCCGACCCGACCTCGGCCCGGCACGGCCTGCTGCGCGGCCAGCTCGACTCGACGGCGCGGACGATCTGGTTCGCCGAGAAGCTCGGCTGGGCGTACGACGTGCGCTGGCCGTCACCGGAACGCATCCAATCCAAGCTGGCCCCTCCGGTGACGGAATCCAGGGTCTGAGCGGAACACTGTGGCCACCACGCACGATGTCACCGACCCGGGGGCCCATCCCAGGGTGCGGATGTCCGGCGTCGAGCGGCGCAATCAATTGCTCGACATCGGCCGCGAATTATTCGCCGAGCGTGGTTATGAGGCGACCTCGATCGAGGAGGTCGCGGCCCGCGCCAGCGTGAGCAAACCCGTCGTCTACAGCCACTTCGACGGCAAGGACGATCTGTACGACGTCGTGGTCGGGCGGGAGATGGCGGCGCTGCTCGGCCGGTTCACCGATTCCCTGGCCTCGGCTCCGGCGGGTGGACCGCGGAAATTGCTCGAACGGGCCGCGCTGACGTTGCTCGATTACATCGAGGACGAGACCGACGGTTTCCGGATCCTCGTCCGCGATTCCCCGGTCGGCGCGGGTGCGACCACCTTTTCCGGGCTGATCAATGACATTGCCAGCCGGGTCGAATACATTCTCGCCGACGAGTTCCGCGGCCGCGGTTACCAGCCGGAGCTGGCCGGCCTGTATTCGCAGGCGCTGGTCGGCATGGTCGCGATGACCGGGCAGTGGTGGCTTTCGGTACGCCGCCCCAGCAAGGAGGAAGTGGCCGCGCACCTCGTCAACCTGGCGTGGAACGGCCTCTCCGCGCTAGACCCGCGGCCGCGGCTCGTCATCGTTCGCTGAGCCCGGCTGTCATTGCGCCTCCTCCGCGAGTTCCAGCCACTGATCCTCGAGCCGCGCTCGCTCGGCTAACAAAGCGCGTAGCTGGTGGTCGAGCTTGAGCACCCGGTCGGCCTCGGTAGCGTTCGCCGCAAGGTCGTCGTGCAGCGTCGATTCCTTGCGGGCCAGGGATTGCAGGCGTCTCTCGAGCCGGGCAAGCTCCTTGCGGGCCGCACGGGTATCCGCGGATCGGATCGGCCGTTTCGCCGCTGTCCCGGCCGTGCCGGTCGCAGTCCCTCCTGTCTGACTCGCCTCCGCCCGGGTCGCCTCTGCGCCACCGGTGCTGCGCCGCTGCAAGTATTCCTCCACGCCGCCGGGGAGCGCACTGATCCCGCCGTCGCACAAGAGGGCCACGACCGAGTCGCACACCCGCTCTAGGAGGTATCGGTCGTGGCTGACCACGATCAGCGAGCCCGGCCAGCCGTCGAGCAGGTCCTCGAGCGCGGCCAGCGTGTCGGTGTCCAGATCGTTGGTCGGCTCGTCGAGCAGGAGCACGTTGGGTTCGGCCATCAGCAGCCGCAGCAGTTGCAGCCGGCGACGTTCCCCGCCGGACAGGTCGGCGACGGGTGTCCACTGGCGGCTGGCGTCGAAGCCGAACCGCTCGGCGATCGTCGACGCGCCGAGCTCGATCCCGCCGAAGTGCACGACGCGGCCGATCTCCTCCACCGCCTGAAGCACGCGCAGGCCGTCCGGCAGCTCACCGACCTCCTGCGACAGGTAGCCGGGCGCGACCGTCGTACCGACGCGAACGCGGCCGGAGTCGGGCGCGCGCTCGCCGGTGAGCAGCCGCAGCAGGGTGGTCTTGCCGCTGCCGTTGACGCCGACGACGCCGATCCGGTCGCCCGGGCCGATCCGCCAGGTGGCGCCGGCGAGCAGGCTCCGCTCCCCCACGCGCACGGTGACGTCCTCGACGTCGTACACCGACTTGCCGAGCCGGCGGCTGGCAAAGCCCTTCAGTGCAAGGGAATCCCGAGGCGGTGGCACGTCGGCGATGAGGGCTTGCGCCGCTTCGACGCGGAATCTCGGCTTGCTGGTGCGAGCCGGCGGACCGCGGCGCAGCCAGGCCAGCTCCTTGCGGACGAGGTTCTGCCGGCGCTGCTCGCCGGCCGCTTCGAGGCGTTCGCGTTCGGCGCGGGCGAGGACGTAGTCCGCGTAGCCGCCGTCGTGATCGTGCACGGATCCGTCGGCGACCTCCCAGGTGCGGGTGCAGACCGCGTCGAGCAGCCAGCGGTCGTGGGTGACGAGGACGAGGCCCCCTTTGCGGGTGAGCAGGTGTGCGGCGAGCCACGTCACGGCCTCGACATCGAGGTGGTTGGTCGGCTCGTCGAGGACGAGCAGATCCGTCTGGTGCACCAGGTGCGAGGCGAGCGAGACCCGTCGTCGTTCGCCCCCGGACATGGTGGCGACGGGTGAGTCGAGTCCGATCGCGCCGAGGCCGAGGCCGAAAAGGACATCGCGGACGTGGGCGTCGCCGGCCCACTCGTGCTCGGCGGCGAAGGCGTCGGCGGACAGGACGACGTCGCGGACGGTCGCGTCGGTTGCCCAGGGAGCGATGCTCGACCGAGCACGGTCGGCGGACGAGGGAGCGAGCATCGACCGAGCGCCCGCGGGGGAGGAGCGCAGCGACTGAGGAGGCCGCCGCGCTGAGGGCACGGCGAGGGAGGCGCCCGGCGCCCGGGCCGGCCGCGCGCCGGCCGTGCCGGTGCGCTCGGCGGATTGCGGGAGTACGCCGAGGCGCAGCCCGCCGGTGTGGGTGACGCGGCCGCGGTCGGGGGGGAGCTCGCGGATCAGCACCTTGAGCAGCGTGCTCTTGCCGGCACCGTTGCGGCCGACGACGCCGATGCGATCGCCCTGCCCGATGCCGAGGGTGACGTCGGTGAGCACCGGCTCGGCGCCGAACCCGATGCCGATGGCCTGCGCGCTGAGGAGGTTCACCGGCGGCACGGCGTACCCCGGGTGTCGCTGCGCGGCCGTCGTACGGTGATGGCGCGGCTCACTCGCTGGTCACGACCGACGCGCCTGGCACCGGACCGGCGGCGACCTTGACGGTGCGGCAGACCCCGGCCGCCGACAGCGCGGCGGCAAGCTTGACGGCGCCTTCCCGGGAGCGGGCCAAAAAGACGCAGGTCGGCCCGGACCCGGAGACGATGCCGCCGAGGCCGCCGAGCTCGAGGCCCTGGCGAAGGGTCGCGGCGAGCTCCGGTCGCAGTGAGACGGCGGACACCTGCAGGTCGTTGGCGAGGGCCGCGCCGAGACGGTCGGGATCCCGGGTGCGCAGCGCGTTGATGACGTCATCGGCGTCGCCGGCCCGCTTGATCCGCCCGCGGTCGCGGAGCCGATCGAGCTCCTTGTAGACCGCCGGGGTCGACAGGCCCGAGGCGGCGAGGGCGAGGACCCAGTTCCAACCCCCGGCGGCGAGCACCGACGTCAACCGCTCGCCGCGACCGGTGCCGAGGGCGGTGCCTCCGGCCAGGGCGAAGCTCACGTCGCTGCCCAGTCCGGCCGCGAGCTCGAGCAGCTCCGAACGGTCCAGCTTGGTCCGCCACAGCTCGTCGCAGGCGACGAGGGTCGCGGCCGCGTCCGCGCTTCCGCCGGCGAGTCCGGCCGCGACCGGGATCCGCTTGCTCAGCCGCAGCTGTACGGCGGGCTCGACGTCGACGTACGCCGCGAGGGCCCGCGCTGCCCGCACCGCAAGGTTGTCGTCTCCGGTCGGGAGTGCGGTGGCGCCCTCGCCGGTGACCTCGAGGCTGAGCGTGTGCGCCGGGGTCGCGGTCACCTCGTCGTAGAGCCCGATCGCGTGGAACACCGTCACGAGGTCGTGGAAGCCGTCGGCTCGGCGATCGCCCACCGCCAGATGCAGATTGATCTTCGCCGGCGCGTGGACCGTGATCGGCTCGGGCACGCCAATGAGACGCGGGGGTGGCAGCGGATCCTCCGAGGTTGGTTACGAGCGGTGCTCGCCTTGCGATCCTAGTGCGTGCCCGGCGCCGCCACCGCCGCAGCGCGGGCCAGGCTCAGGGTCTTCGGTCTCGCCAACCGCCTGGCCACGCGCCCGACCGCTACCCGTCGACACCGCTGCACCCCGTGCGGCAGGGGCCGAGCGTGCTGAAGGGCACCTGGCCGGCGCCTAGCTGAGGTCGGTGGCGACCCCCGCGAGACGGGCGAAATCGACCACGGAAAGCGATTCGCCACGCGCGGACGGGGCGAGGCCGGCTGCCCGCAGCCGCCGCTCGGCTTCCGGTGCGGACCCGGCCCACCCCGCCAGGGCCGCCCGCAAGGTCTTGCGGCGCTGGGCAAACGCGGCCTCCACCACCGCAAAGGTCGCAGCACGATCACCCACCGGCGGCTCGTGCCGGGTGAAGGCCACCAGCCCCGAGTCCACGTTGGGCACCGGCCAGAAGACCTGCCGCGAGACCGCACCGGCCCGGCGTACGGCTGCCCACCAGGCGGCCTTGACCGACGGCGACCCGTACGTCCGCGACCCGGGCCTCGCCGCGAGCCGGTCGGCTACCTCCGACTGCACCATCACCAGGCCACGGCCGACGCTCGGCAGCAGCTCGAGGACCCGCAGCAGGGCGGGTACGGCGACGTTGTAGGGCAGGTTCGCCACCAGCACTGTCGGGGCGCGGCCAGGCAGGGATTCCAGCCGCATCGCGTCGCTGGCCACGACCGTCAGGCGCTCGACGTCGCCCGGTCGGTGCGCCCGCACGGTGGACGGCAGCATCGCGGCCAGCCGCAGGTCGATCTCGACCGCCGTCACCGCCGCCGCGGCATCGAGCAGGCCGATCGTCAATGAGCCGAGGCCCGGCCCGATCTCGAGCGCCACGTCGGCTGGTCCCACCTCCGCCAGCCGCACGATCCGCCGTACCGTGTTGGCGTCGTGGACAAAATTCTGCCCCAAACCCTTGGAGGGTCGCAGATCCAGCTCGCTAGCTAGCCGCCGGATCTCGGCCGCACCGAGCAGACCGTCAGTCACCGCGATCCGCCAGAGCCGGGGCCGCGCCCCACGCCCCGAACACGCGATCCGCCGTCGCGCCGACCACCGCCGCCACCTGCGCCACGTCCTCGCCTCGCGCCGCCGCGATCGCCCGCACCGTGAGCGGCACCAGGTACGGCGCGTTGGGCCGCCCGCGGTATGGCGTCGGCGCCAGGAACGGCGCATCGGTCTCCACCAGATACTGCCCCGCCGGCACCAGCGTCACCGCCTCCCGCAGGCCCACGGCATTGTTGAATGTCACCGTCCCGGCGAAACTGAGGACATAGCCGGCGTCGACGCACGCGCCCGCCATCGCCGCATCGCCGGAGAAACAGTGCAAGACGGTGCGCGCCGGCGCGCCTTCCTCCCGGAGGATCCGCAGCACGTCGGCGTGCGCCTCCCGGTCGTGGATCACCAGCGCCTTGCCGACGTGCTTGGCGATGGCGATGTGCCGACGGAACGCCGCCTGCTGGAGCTCGGGCGCGACCCGGTCCCAGTAATAGTCGAGCCCGGTCTCGCCGACCGCCCGCACCTCGGGCATTGCGGCCAGCCGCGCGATCTCGTCGTACGCCGCGTCGTCGATCCCGGCCGTCTCGTTCGGATGCACGGCCACGGTCGCGACGACCTCCGGGACCTCGGCCGCGACCCGCGCCGCCCAGCGGGAACTGGCCACATCATCGCCCGAGGTGACCATCCGCGTGATCCCCACTCGCCGGGCCGCCGCCACCACCATCCGCACGGATTCCGCGTCGCCGCAGCCCATCGCGTCCAGGTGACAGTGCGCGTCCACGCTCGGAACCGGCAACGGCTCGGGCGCGGGCGGCGGCTCACCCCGGCGGCGACTGGTCACCGCCGCACGGTAACGCGTCCCTGAACGCCGACCGGCTGGCGCGGGCACAGCCCACCTTCGGCTGGGCGCGAGCGCCCGCGCGGCGTACGCTCTTGCGAGGTCGGGCACGACACCCGGCCCTCTCGCTGCGCACAGCCGGACCCGTGGAGGTGACGTCATGATCGACCCTGACCATCCGGCGCCCTCCCCGTCCCGAAGTCGCCGTAGCCGACCTACCCGCTGACCCGTGCGGTTCACGGGCACCGGCACCTCGGCACCCGATCACGCTGCATTCCGCGGGAGTTCGCCATGACCGAGTCGCACCAGCCCAAGGCCCACCAGCCCAAGACCCACCAGCCCAAGACCCACCAGCCCAAGACCCACCAGCCCAAGACCCACCAGCCCAAGAGCATCGCCGAACCGCCGGTCCGCACCGGCGGACGACGTTCGGTGCCGAGCCCGCGATCCCTGACCCGCCGCACCATCGCGCCGCTGCGCCCACGACGCCGCACCGGCAACCACGCTGTGGCTGCGCCGCCGCGACCACCCGCCGACGCGATCGTCGACTGCGGGGTGTACGCCGACGGCAAGCGGGTCAGCTTCGACGGCGACTTCCGCGCCGCCGCAGCCCTGGCGCGCGACCTCGACGGCTTCGTCTGGCTCGGCCTGCACGAGCCGACAGTCGACCAGCTCGACGACATCTCCAAGGAATTCGATCTGCACCCGCTGGCGATCGAGGACGCCGTCTTCGCCCACCAGCGGCCCAAGCTCGACCGGTACGACGACATGCTGTTCCTCGTGCTCAAGACGGTCCGCTACGTCGAGCACGAGGCCCTCACCTCGACCAGCGAGATCGTCGAGACCGGTGAGGTCATGGTCTTCGCGGGCGCGAGTTTCGCCATCACCGTCCGCCACGGCGAGCACGGAGCGCTGGCGAGGACCCGGGCCCGGCTCGAGCACGACAGCGAGCTGCTCCAGCACGGCCCGGCCGCCGTCCTGCACGCCGTCGCCGACCAGGTGGTCGACTCCTACCAGCTGGTGTCCGACGAGATCGAGCGGGACGTGGACGAGGTCGAGACGTCGGTCTTCTCGCCGCGGCGTACCCAGGACGTCGACCGGATCTACCAGCTCAAGCGCGAGGTCCTCGAGCTGCGCCGCGCGGTCGCACCGCTACGGACGGCGCTGCGCAGCCTCGCCGAGCGGCACCTCCCGCTGATTCCCCCCGAGATCCGGGAGTACTTCCGCGACGTCGAGGACAACCAGCAGCGGGTCACCGAGCAGATCGGCAGCTTCGACGAGCTGCTGACCTCGATCCTGCAGGCCTCCCTCGCCCGCGTCACCGTCAGCGACAACGAGGACATGCGCAAGATCTCGGCCTGGGTCGCGATCGCCGCCGTGCCGACGTCGGTGTGCGCGATCTACGGCATGAACTTCACACACATGCCCGAGCTGCGCTGGTCCTGGGGCTATCCGACGGTGATGGGCCTGCTGCTGATCGCCTGCGTGCTGCTCTACCGCGGCTTCCGCCGCAACGGCTGGCTCTGATCGCGGTACGCCGCCGCTCGTCGTACACCGTCCCCATGGGCGCACTCCTCCCGTCGGCGGCGTACCGCCCGCAGATCGGTGCGACTGAGCTCCGCCGCTCGTCGTACGCCGTCCCCATGGGCGCACTCCTCCCGTCCGCGGCGTACCGCCCGCAGATCGGTGCGACTGAGCTCCGCCGCTCGTCGTACGCCGTCCCCATGGGCGCACTCCTCCCGTCGGCGGCGTACCGCCCCGCAGACCGGTGCGACTGAGCTCCGCCGCTCGTCGTACGCCGTCAGCTCGGCTGGACGTGGGTCGGGTCGAGCACCCGGCGCAGGAAGGTGCGGGTGCGTTCCTCGCGCGGAGCGCCGATGATCTCCTGGGGCGACCCCTCCTCGACGATCACGCCGCCGTCCATGAAGGCGACCCGGTCGGCGACCTCCCGGGCGAACGCCATCTCGTGGGTCACCACCAGCATCGTCATGCCGTCCTCGGCCAGCCGGCGCATCACCGTCAGGACGTCGCCGACGAGCTCCGGGTCCAGCGCAGACGTGGGCTCGTCGAAGAGCATCACCTGCGGATCCATCGACAGGGCACGGGCGATGGCGACCCGCTGTTGCTGCCCGCCGGAGAGCCGGGACGGGTAGTCATCGACCTTGTCGGCCAGGCCGACACGGATGAGGTTGTCGACGGCGATCTGCCGCGCCTCCGCCGGCTTGCGACCGAGCACCGACACCTGCGCGACCGTGCAGTTCCTCGTCGCCGTCATGTGCGGGAACAGGTTGAACTGCTGGAAGACCATGCCGATCGTCCGCCGCGCCGAGTCGAGATCGCAATCGAGGTCGGTCACCTCCGACCCGCCGACCCGGATCGTCCCCGAATCGGGACGCTCGAGCAGGTTGACGCAGCGCAGCAGTGTCGATTTCCCGGAGCCGGACGGGCCGATGATGCAGACCACGTCACCGGTGTTCACAGCGAAATCGATGCCGCGCAGCACGTGATTGGTGCCGAACGATTTGTTCAGCGCGGAGATCTCGACGAGCGGACCGGCACCGTCGAGGTCATCCGCACGAGCGCTCATCGGGACCTCGCCGCGGCCCGTTCCATCCGCCGTACGACCACCGTCAACGGCAGGGTGATCAGCAGATAGAAGAACCCGGCGACCACGAGCGGGGTCACATTGGCATTGCTGTTGGACAGCTCACGGCCGAATTTCGTCAGCTCGTACTGGTTGGATGCGACGCCGACGATGTAGACCAGCGAGGAATCCTTGATCATCAGAATGAGCTCGTTCGTCAGCGGAGGCAGCACGATCCGGAACGCCTGCGGCAGCACGACCTTGCGCATCGCCAACCCGGGCGGCATGCCGAGCGACCGCGCCGCCTCGGTCTGGCCACGCGGCACACCGAGGATTCCCGCCCTGATCGTCTCCGCGATGTATGCGCTGCCGACCATTCCGAGCGCCAGCCATACCGTGCCGTACGGGTCGAATGGAATGGAGAAATTAGTGAAGGCCAGCGGCAGCAGCGAGAAAACGAGAAAGACCACGATCGCCGGCAGGCCGCGGAAGAATTCGATGTACGCCGTGGCGAGCCAGCGATACGGCAATACCTCCGAGAGCCGCATCAACGCCAGCACCGTCCCGACGACCAGGCCGAAGACGAAAGCACCGGCCGTATAGATCACCGTGTTGAGCAAGGCATGACCGACGCCCTGGCTCAGGGTGGTCCTGATCATCGACGGCCGGAAGAAGACGTCGCCGATCTGCTTCCAGTTCGCGAGCGTGGCCGCCAGAACGACGACGAGGACGAGCACCGCGTACTGGACGAACCTGATCCGCCGGGCCCGCTTGCGGGGACTCAGGTGCCGCCTGGCCGCCGCCCCCGTGGTGCTCATTTGTTGACGTTGCCCGGCACCGTGCCGAACCACTTCTGGTAGATCTTCTTGTATTCACCGTCCGACCGGGACTTGGTGATCTCCTGGTTCAGCATGTTCATCAGCTTGGTCGCGTTGGCATCGTCCCTCTTCGCCGCGAAGCCGTACTTCTCACCGGTGTTGAACTCAACCGCGACGGTCGTCGTCGGGCTGTCCTTCGCGAAGCTGTAGAGCACGCCGTTGTCGTTGATGGCGGCGTCGATGGTGCCGGCCTTGACCGCGTTGACCTCGATCGAGAAGTCGTCAAAGTTGATGATCGTGTAGCCGTACTGCTTCGCGTGGTCCTGCGCGTATTTCAGGCCGGTGGTGTCCGACTGCGCCCCGAGCTTCTTGCCCTTCAGGTCGGCAAGGCTCTTGTACGCCGACCCCTTCTTGACCAGCATCGCCTGCGTCGCGTTGAAATACGGTTCCGAGATCAGGATGGACTTGGCCCGTTCGGCGGTGATCGTCATGCCGCCCATACCGAGATCGCATTTGCTGGCCTTGAACGCCGCGCCCGATGTCACCTGGTTCCAGTCGACGTCGACGGTCTCCTGCTTGAGCTTCAAGCGCTTGGCGACCAGCTCGATCAGGTCGACGTCGAAGCCGACGATGTGACCGCTGCTGTCCCGGAACTGGAATGGCTTGTACGGCAGGTGCGTGCAGACCTGCAGGGTGCCCTTCTTGAGGATCTTCACCCCGTCGACCGTGGCGCCCTTGTTGCGCTGCAGCTGGTGAGAGCGAGTGCAGCGGCCAGGAACGTGACGAGCGCGGCGACGAGCGGACGACGCGATGTGAGCATGACGAACTCCTCAGACGTTCGAGCGGCGATAGGCCGTTCGTGGCGATCGTGACACAGCCCGGTTACGAACCCGTGGCGTTACCGGTGGTTTGCGGATCACGATTCCCGCGCGGGCCCGGTGCGGTCGGTGAGGGACGCGGCGTAGACGTCCCGCCGCGCCGCGCCGGTCTCGGCGGCGACCGCCGTCACGGCATCACGCCGGCTCAGGCCGGCCGCCATCCGCGCGGCCACCGCCGCGGCCAGGTCGGCGGCACCGGTGGTCGCCGGGCCCGCCCCGGCGACGACGATCGTGATCTCGCCGAGCACGCCCGCGGCGGCCCACTCCGCGAGCTCGGCCAGCGCGCCGCGGCGTACCTCCTCGTAGGTTTTGGTCAGCTCCCGGCAGACGGCGGCCCGCCGGTCCGCGCCGAACGCCGCCGCCGCGTCGGCGAGGCTGTCCGCCAGCCGGTGCGGCGCCTCGAAGAAGACGAGCGTGCGCGGCTCGGAGGCGAGAGCGGCGAGGGCGGTACGACGCCGGCCCGGCCTGCGGGGCAGGAAACCCTCGAAGCAGAACCGGTCGGCCGGCAATCCCGACAGCGCGACCGCGGTCGTCACCGCCGACGGCCCGGGCAGGCAGGTCACCCGCACCCCGGCCTCGATCGCGCCGGCGACCAGCCGGTAGCCCGGGTCCGACACGCTCGGCATCCCGGCGTCGGTGATCAGCAGGACGTCGGTGCCCGCCTGCAGCAGCGCGAGCAGCTCCGGGGTGCGCTCGCGCTCGTTGCCGTCGAAGTAGGAGATCACCCGCGCCGGGAGCGTCGTACCGAGATCGGTCGCCAGCCGGCGCAGCCGCCGGGTGTCCTCGGCCGCGATGACGCCGGCGGACCCCAGCGCGGCGCGCAGCCGCGGGCTGGCATCGGCCGCCGTCCCGATCGGCGCACCGGCGAGGGTCAGGATCGCGGACGGCACGATCTAGAGACTTTACGGCCCGATCCGTCCTTCGTCCCAGCCACAACTCGCCGTCCTAAGATCACTGCGTGAGCTCGGCGACCGACGTACGCGCGCCGCGCGGCGCACGTCGTACCGTCGCCGTCGACGCTCCGCTCCCGCGGCTCGAGGCGCCGCAGACCCGGCTGGAGCGGCTGCGCACACCCCGGCCGACCGACCGGCTCGCCGGGTGGATCGTCACCGCTGTCCTGACCGTCGCGGCCGCGCTGACCCGCTTCTGGGGCGTCGGCTTCCCGCGGGAAAAAATCTTCGACGAGGCCTACTACCCCGCGAACGCCGCCGAGATGCTGCACAACGGCTATGAGAACAACCCCGGCCACCTCTTCGTCGTGCATCCGCCGCTGGGCAAGTGGTTCATCTCGATCGGGGTCGAGATCTTCGGCAACAATTCGACCGGCTGGCGGACCCCGACCGCGGCCGCGGGCACCATCACGGTCCTGGTGTTGGTCCGGCTGGTCCGCCGGATGACCGGCTCGACGCTGCTCGGCGCGATCGCCGGCGTGCTGCTGATCGCGGACGGGCTGTCGCTGGTGATGGCGCGGACGTCGCTGCTCGACATCTTCCTGCAGCCGCTGATCGTCGGCGGGTTCTTCGCGCTGGTGATCGACCGCGACCACATGCGGGCCCGGCTGCGGGAGGTCGTCACCGCCGGCCCGGTCCTGGCGTCGGTGAAAATGCGGATCCCGCGGATGGGGCCGCGGCCGTGGCGGCTGATCGGCGGCATGCTGCTCGGCGCGTCCTGCAGCGTCAAGTGGAGCGGCGTCTGGTTCCTCGCCGGCTTCGCGATCCTGTCGATCCTGTGGGACCGCAACGCGTTCGCGTCGGCCGGCGTACGGCGGCCCACCGCCGGCACCGCCGTACGCAGCCTGCCCTTCGCCTTCGTGACCCTGGTGCTGGTGCCGATCGCCACCTATCTGGCGACCTGGACCGGGTGGTTCATGGGCGAGAACTCCTATGACCGGCACTGGGCCGACGGGCTGGGCGGGCGGTGGTCGTGGATCCCGGCGCCGCTGCGGTCGTTGTGGCACTACCACTCCGAAGCGCTCACGTTCCACGATCACCTGACCAGCCAGCACCCGTATGAATCGCAGCCGTGGGCGTGGATCTTCGACGCGCGGCCGGTGAACTACTACTACCCGACGGAGGGGATCAAGGGCTGCGGCGACGCCGGGCACTGCGTGCGGCAGATCGTCGCGCTCGGTACGCCGGCCCTGTGGTGGGCCTTCGTCCCGGCGGTGTTCTACAGCGCATGGCTGATCGTGTCCCGCCGCGACTGGCGGGCGGTAAGCGTGCTGGTCGCCTTCCTCGCCGGGTGGGCCTCGTGGCTGATCAACCCGTCCCGCACGATGTTCTTCTTCTACATGGTGCCGCTGGTGCCGTTCCTGATCATCGGGGTCACCCAGATCCTCGGGGACGTGCTCGGCTCACCCGCCGCCAAGGAGCCGCGCCGGGCCATCGGTCTCGCGGCGCTCGCGATCTACCTCGGACTGGTCCTGCTCGATTTCGCCTACCTCTGGCCGGTCCTGACCGGCCAGTCGATCACGCAGACCGGCTGGTCCGACCGGATGTGGCTCAACTCCTGGATCTGAGCGAGCTCGCGGACCGGGGCGATCGGATCCCGGCCGGTCGGCCGTCCTCAGCCGAGCAGGTCGCGGTGCTGCTCGCACCAGCGCAGCTGGGCCTCGTCGGCCTCGACGCCGCCGTCGCGGATCGCCGCGACCTGGCGGGGCGCGCCGGCCGCGGCGAGACGGCGTACCCGCTCGATCGTCATCCGCTGCGCGTCCAGCATCGCCTCGAGCAGGCCGTCGGTGGAGTCGAGGCCGTACGCCGCCGCGAAGGCCGTGAGCCGGTGCCGGCGATCCGGCAGCTCGGGGAAGTGGTGCCAGCGCACGGTGGTCGCATCGTCACGGAACGGCACCGCGTAGTTGAGGGCGTAGCCGATGTCGTAGCGGGCCGGCGCGTGCACGGCGTACTCCCAGTCGAGCAGGCCGACCGGGCGGATGCCGTCCCAGACGACGTTCCAGGCACCCGGGTCGCCGTGACAGACGATGTCGTCATCGCTCGGGGGTGGCCCGCCGGGAGCGAGCTCCGTCGACGGGCGGAACCACTTGACCGCCTGGTGATAGTCGCGCAGCAGGGCGGCGAGGTTACGCAGGCCGCGCTCGTCGACGATCCGGGACCAGCCATCCCGTCCGGAATCACCGGCGATGTAGGTGAGTGCATCCCTGCCCTGCTCGTCGATGCCGAGAAACCTTGGTGCGTAGGGGAAATCGATGGCCTCGAGATGCAGTAGGAGTTGCCGGGTCGCGGCCGACCAGGGATGGGCGAGGTGGCGGACGGTGTCTCCGATGCGGACGACGGGGCGGTCCGCGCGGTCCTGCAGGATGTCTTCCGTCATGGCGCTGCACTGCGCCGCAGGACGGATTCGACCGCTGCGGCGTAGCCGATCAGCGCCTCGTCGGCGCCGCTGCGGCCGACCAGCTGGACGCCGAGCGGGAGGAGGCCGAGGGTGCCGGCGGGGAGGGTCAGGGCGGGCAGGTCGGCCTGGGTCCACGGCAGGTTCATGCTCGGGTCGCCGGTGCCCGCCAGACCGACCGGGGCGGGACCGGTCGCCGCCGGGGTCAGCCAGATGTCGATCCCGGCCGCGCGCATCACCTCCACCGTCCGCGCCCCGAATCCCGTGCACTCGTCGTACGCCCGCCGGTAGCTCTCGGCGCTCACCCTCCGGCCCCGCTCGATCGCCGCCGCGGTCGCGGGGCGGTAGAGCGGGCCGAAGCGGTCGAACCAGTCGGCGTGCATCTGGGCGAATTCGTATCCATTGACGGCTCGGTGCCGGGCGATGACGCGGTCGATCGCGTCCGCGGTGTCGGTGGCCACGGCGGTGAAGGCGGGTACGTCGGTAACGGCGAATCCCTGCTCCTGCAGGGCTTTCGCGGTGCGGCGGAACGCCTCCAGTGCGCTCGGGTCGGTCCGGTCGAGGTAATCGCCGACGGGGACGCCGATGATCGGCTGGGTGTCCGGATGCGGTTGCCAGCCGTCGCACAAAGCGGCACCCGCGACGGCGGCTCCGGCCACGTCGGCGGTGAAGGTGCCGAGCACGTCGAACGACGGCGCGTTGGGGATCGTCCCCTCGATGGGGATCCGGCCGCGGCTCGGCTTGAATCCGACGACACCGCAGTACGCCGCCGGTCGGATCACCGATCCGGCGGTCTGGCTGCCGATCGCGAGCGGCACCATCCCGGCGGCGACGGCCGCGGCCGATCCGCTGCTCGAGCCGCCCGGCGTGTGGCCGAGGTGGTGCGGGTTGCGGGTGTCGCCGGGCGCGGTCGACGCGAATTCGGCGGTGACGGTCTTGCCGGCGATCGCCCCGCCGGCGGCGCGGACCCGGCGTACGACGGCGGCTTCGAGGCCGGCGAAGAGCTTCGGCGGGAGCTGCGAACCGGCGCGGGTAGTAAACCCGTCCACCCGGATGATGTCCTTGATGCCGACCGGTACGCCGGCCAGCCGGCCACCGCCCGCGATGCCGTCGGCGATCTCGCGGCGGAGTCGGTGCCGGCGGCCCGGCTCGGCGAGGAATGCGCGGATCTCCGGATCGAGCGCGTCGATCAGGGCACTGGTCCGCTCGGCAGGATCGCCGACCTCGTCCACGAGCGACCACGGGCGACGCGGCACGGTCAACATGGGCTGTGAGCCTAGAGCGACGCCGGACAGCCCGGAGGTGACGCCGCCGACCACCGGCGAGCACGAGGGGAACCTGCCACAACGTGGCGGCGCCGAGCCGGGCGCCGGCGAGGCCCCACACGATGGCGAGGATGCCGACGAAGATGCCCGTGCCACCTGGGACCGGTCCGTCGCCGCCTCCGGCAGCACCAGCAAACGGCGTACGTCGCGATGCCGCAGCCAGGAGCGGGCCGAGCTCGCGGCGCACGTGCACGACTCTGTCCTGCAGCCATGTCAGCGGCAGTGGGGCGGGTGCAACAGTCGGCGTCGGCGTGTGCGTCACCTCAACCTCCTGCGACCGCTGCCGCCCACCACCGTGCTCGCCGAACTCAAAGCCGCCCAAGCCGCCCTCGACCGCGCCATCGCGCTCGTCGAGCCCGCCGGCGACTAGCGTCCGGCGAGCGGGCCCGAGGCGAAGGAGTTCCGGCCGCGTGGGTAGCTGTTATGAGCTACCACGCCGATGGCGCTTGCCCGCCCCGCCGGAGTGACGCAGACCTGCGCGGCCCGACACCGCTACTTTTCTCGAGGCCACCGCGTCTACGTCTATGGGGTAGAGGGGCTGGCTGGGAGGTACCGGATGCGCGTCCACCGCCGGTCGGACGAGGAGTTTGCCGCGTTCGCGCGATCTGCGTACGACGACCTTCTGCGCGTCGGGTACCTCCTTACCGGCAATCGAGCCGACGCTGAGGATCTGCTCCAGACTGCTCTGTTGAATACCTATCTGCGCTGGCGGCACGTCCGGGATGTGGATGCTGCTCGTGCCTATGTGCGGGCAGCGATGGTGCACAGTCTTGCAACTGCTCGACGCCGCCGCTGGCGCGACGAGGTGCCAGTTGCCAAGGTCCCCGAACAGGAGAGTCGCACCTCACCCGGACCCGCTGATGTGGACAATTGGGTCAGTTTGATCGCTGCCTTGCAACGAATTCCTGCGCGGCAACGCGCGGCGGTGGTCCTCCGGCACTACCTAGGCATGAGCGAGAAGGGCGCTGCGGAAGCCCTGAAGCTCTCGGTTCCGGCCGTCAAGTCGTTGACGGCCCGTGGCCTCATGTCCCTGCGTGAGCAGGAGGCGACACCTACGTCAAGGCCGCCACACGACAGCAGAACTACTGGAGGTACCTCATGACGCAATTCGATCAACGAGCGGAATTAGATGCACACCTGGACGAGGAGTTGGTCGACGCAGCACCCGCCGGTCGGGCGGTTGCCCAGGCCATGGCTCGCGGGCACAAGGTAGTTCGGCGCCGCCGGGGCGCCTTGGCCGGTATCGGCGCCGTCGCGGTAGGCGCCGCGATCGCACTCCCCCTCAGCCTTACGCACTCTGGCGGCCCCACGCCGCAGGCTGGTGGTGGACATGGTGGGGGTGTCGTGGCTTCAAAGCAGCTCGGGATAGCACCGGCACCGCTGCCGTCGGACGTAACAACTCCACCGCCCCCACCGGCCGCGGTCAAGCAACAACAAGTAATCCAATCGCTGCTCACTACCAGGCTACGGGCGCTGGGCGCGACGGTAACGGCGACCGACCCATCCTTGCCGGAGCTCACCTCAGATGAGATCTCGGCCGGGGTGAACATCACCCTCGCGGGACGCAGCGGTTACGTCGGCGTCAACATCAGCCGCGCAGGCGACATCAGTGCAATTGCCAACCCGTGCGACGTGTACACCAGCGTCGGCGAGCCAGCACCGAAGTGCACCAAGACGGCTGCACCCGACGGAAGTACGATCTGGTCATGGACGCTGCCGGCGGGCAACCCAGGGATCACGGCGATCGACACCATGAATGTTCGGTCGACCGAGGAAGTGACGATACAAACGACGAACTTCCCGCTGCAGAACGGTGTCACCTTCCAGGCCGCCCAAACCACGACCGTGCTGTCGCAGTACCAGGCCGAGGCCGTGGCCGCAGATCCTGGCTTCGTGCTCCCGCAGTAGCGTCCGGCCGTTGTGGTCGCAGGCCCCCGGTTGTCGGGTCTGCGACCACACGCGACCGTTGTCTCCCTATTGCACGTTTCCGCGTGCCCAACCAGTCGCGAAGTCATCGATTTTCGCGCTGTAGAACCCGGGTGCGTAGCAGTAGACGTCATCGAACGTTGACGAGTCGAACGCAGTTTTGATTCGCCGGGTATCAGTGTGGTGGCATGCTTCGAGCATGGCGCTTGCAGCTGACAGTCATGTCCATAGTGAATGGTCTTGGGACACCGGCGGACCTTGCTCAAAGGCGGCCGGAACGATGGAAGAGACGTGCGAGCGTGCGGTTAGGATCGGGTTGCCGGCGCTGGTGTTCACCGAACACCTGGACTTTGACGAGCGGTGGCGAGTCGGTCCCGAAGACGTTGTGGATCACCTGAGGTGGCTGATCACGGCGGAGGGGATCCTCGAGCCTCCGCGGATGGACGTGGCCGGGTACCTCGACTGTATCGATCGTTGTCGATGGAGGTTTCCCGATCTCCGCATTCTCACCGGTGTGGAGTTCGGGCAGCCCCATCTCTTTGATGCGCAGGCGGCGCAGCTGCTTGACCTCTCCGAGCTGGACAGGGTCAACGGCTCGCTGCACACGGTGCAAATCGGTGAGGATCGCAGCGAACCCAACACGTTGTTTCGGCTGTGGCCAGCGGACAAGGTCATCTGGGAATACCTCGCCGAGGTGCCTGAGATGGCGGCTGGATCGGACTCCTTTGAGGTGTTCACCCACATCGACTACGCGGTCCGATCCTGGCCGACCATGGAGGCCGGACCCTTCGATCCCACGCGATTTGAGGAAGGTTTCCGGCACGCTATGCGTGTTCTGGCCGACAGCGGGCGCGCTTTGGAGATGAACACTCGCAGGTTGTGGTCTTGGATACCTCAATGGTGGAGTGAAGAAGGTGGTCGAGCTGTCACCTTCGGAAGCGACGCCCACGAATCCGGTGCGTTGGCCGACAAATTCCCTGAAGCGGTGGCGATGGTCGAACACTATGGGTTTCGGCCGGGGCGGCGCCCGGAGGACTTTTGGACACGATGAAGGTCAGACCACGCCCGCTGAGCGATGGGCGTGTGGCGCGGCCGGCTATAGCACGCCATGTCTGGTCAGGTATCCCAATAGGTCGTGGGTGAGCGCCATCTATGCGGCCGCCGGCGCGCCGGGCGCAGTCGAACTGATCGTTAGCCCCGACCTTGCACACGAAATCGACATGCCCTTGATAACGGCCTGGCTGCGCCGCCAGTCGAACCCGGCCGCCGCAGGCGCTAGCCGCCTCTGAGGCCGATCTCGTCAATTCCGTCTCAGACGGGATCTCCGCGTCCTACGCGCACGATCGCACCAATGCCCGCAGAGCGATCCCGTGTGAGACGCCGTTCGGTGATCGGGCGTCCTACGGGACGACCTTGATCGTCCGACCGCTCGCCCTTCTGTCGCACGGCCGCGCGACCGGCCCGCGTTCGTCTATTGGACGGCCAATCGATCTCGCTCATACACGACTTCGCCGTGTTCGGTTCCCGGCAGCGGATCATCCCAGGCCAGGTGGACCGTTCGGGTGTGCCGAAAGCCGATGCGTTCGAGTACTCGCCGTGAGCCTTGGTTGACCGCCATGGTGGTTGCGACGGCGCGGCTGGCGCCGTACTGATCGAAGGCTAGGTTCACGACTGCTGCTGCCGCCTCGGTGGCATAACCATGTCCCCACTGCTGACGACGAAGCCGATAGCCGATGGACACGATGTCGGAGTCGTCGGTCGGGGCGTGTCGCCACAGGCCGCTTGGCGGGGCGATGATCACTGGGTGCAGGGCCATCCGCCCGACGAAGGACCCGTCTCGTGTCTCGGCGGCCCAGTAGCCGTACCGCTGGTATCGCTGGTACTCGGCCAGTAGAGCGGGGAGAACCTCGGTTTCGATCCGGGCGCGGTCCCAGGTCTCGGTGTCGATGTATCGCATGACGTGCGGGTCGCCGTAGAGGTCGAGCAGGTTGTCGACATCGGATGGTTCAAACCGTCGCAGGAGTAGTCGGTCTGTGCGGATGATCTCATGCATAGGTCTCCGGCAGCCGGCAGCGGTCAGGTCACGGATCGTACGAGGTGATAGTCAAAGACGCACCGGCTTTATCTGAGGACCTGGGGGTAACCCGTCTGACAGTGTCCGGTGATGGATCCCGAGCTGCGACGACTCGTCGAGGCCGAGCTGGATGGCGGTGGGCAGCTGTCGGCACCCCGCCACGGGATTGGCTGAGGTGCGAGGATCGAGCGGTGGCCAACCATCACTTCGGCAAGTTCGCCGATGTTTGGAAGCACTTGGTGCTGGTCGAGGTGCTGTCGCGGGAGGCCCCAGCCAGGTATGCCGAGACACATGCCGGTTCGGCGGCCTACCCGATGGTCGAGGACGCCGAACGCGGCTTCGGTGTGTGGCGTTTTCTCCGCACTGCGCCCGAACACCCTGCGCTGGCGGGATGCCGTATCTGACGGTGATCACGCCGTTCCTTCACCGATCGAGGCCGCTGTACCCAGGATCGGCACTGCTCGCGATTAGCGTGCTCGGTGGGAATGTCGCCTACCTGTTCTGTGATCTGGATGGGGCGAGTAGCGCCGACCTGCAGGACTGGGCCCGGCGAGTCGGCGCGGCCCGGTGTCAGGTGGCACGAGCTGACGGCATGACGACCACCGCGCGCTGGCTCGATGAGAGTGGCCCGGAACGCGCGGTCGTGCACGTCGACCCGTTCGATCCGCACGCCAGGGTCGAGGCGGGGCGCTCCGCCCTCGACCTGGCCGCTGACGTCGTTGACCGAGGCCACGTGCTGGTGTATTGGTACGGCTACGACGAGCCAGCGCGGGCAGGGTGGGCGTACGGCGCGCTTCGCGAGTTGACCGGCGGTGACCTGTGGTGCGGTGATGCGATGGTCACCGACCGATCCGGTGCCGGCACCCACGGCGACCTCGGCGCGGCGACCACGCCGGGCACCGGCTGCGGAGTGGTACTCGGCAACGTCACGAGTCAGACCGCGGCAGCATGCACACAGCTCGGACACGCCCTTGCTGCGGGCTACCACGGCGCCACCCTGCCCTCCGGGAAACCAGGCGGCATCCAGTTCACCGCCTACGGCTCACCGTGAGCGATTGCCGATTTGGCAAGTGAGCCTCATCGACGACCCTCCCAGTCGGGCTGCATCACCAGCCCATCCGGTTGCGGGCGCTCTAGGCCGGTAAGTCTGTGGAGTCGCTGAGCCATGAGCTGGCAACATGGGCGAAGCACCGCGGCCGGCCGTGTCGCGGGCGTCGGCGCTGGCGCGGTCCGAACCCGACACCGGACCGCCCCGATCGCGAGCTACAGCGCGGCGCGGGTCTCCCGGGCAGCCGTGACCAGGTTGGCCAGCGCGGCCTCGACCTCGGCGTAGCCGCGCGTCTTCAGCCCGCAGTCCGGATTGACCCACAGCCGGTCCGCGGGCACCGACTCGACCGCGGCCGCCAGCAGCGACCGGATCGCCTGCACCGGCGGCACCCGCGGCGAATGTATGTCATAAACGCCCGGGCCGATCCCGCGCTCGAAGCCGCGAGCGTGCAGGTCACCGAGCACTTCCATCCGTGAGCGCGCCGCCTCGATGCTGGTGACGTCGGCATCCAGGCCGTCGATCGCGTCGATGACCTCACCGAACTCCGAATAGCACAGGTGCGTGTGGATCTGGGTGGCGTCCGCAGCCCCGGCCGTGGCGAGCCGGAAGGCCCGCACCGACCAGTCGAGGTACGCCGCCTGGTCGGCCTTGCGCAGCGGCAGCAGTTCCCGCAGCGCCGGCTCGTCCACCTGCACGATGGGTATCCCGGCCGCCTCGAGGTCACGCACCTCGTCCCGGATGGCCAGGCCGATCTGCGCGGCCACCTCGCCGAGCGGCAGGTCGTCCCGCACGAACGACCAAGCGATGATCGTGACCGGCCCGGTGAGCATGCCCTTCATCGGGCGATCGGTCAGCGACGCGGCGTACGTCGCCCACTCCACCGTCATGGGCGCCGGGCGGTGCACGTCGCCCCACAGGATCGGCGGCCGCACGCACCGTGAACCGTAGGACTGCACCCAGCCGAGCTCGGTCGATGCGAAGCCCGCGAGGTCCTCGGCGAAGTACTGCACCATGTCGTTGCGTTCCGGCTCGCCGTGCACCAGCACGTCCAACCCGAGCGCTTCCTGCATCCGCACCACGCGCTCGACCTCGGCGCGCATCGCGGCGTCGTACTGCGCCTCCTCGATCTCACCCCGTCGCAACTCGGCCCGGGCCACCCTCAGCGCGTCGGTCTGCGGGAACGACCCGATCGTCGTGGTCGGCAACGTGGGCAGGCCGAGCCGATCCGCCTGCGCCTTCGCCCGGACGTCGTACGCCGTGCGCGTCACCTCCGCCTGGCCGGCGGCCGCTGTCCGCGACCGCACCGCGTCTACCCGGACGCCGGGCGCAGCCGGTCTCTCGGCCAGCGCGGCCCGCGCCGATGCCAGTTGCGCAACCATGGCCGCGCGGCCGTCGTCGTTGCCTGCCGCCACGGCGTCGCGAGCACCTACCGGCGATTCGGCCGACGCCGAGAGCTGGTCGGTCGCTGCCCGCCCGAGCAGGCGAACCTCCTCGACCTTCTGCTCGGCGAAGGCGAGCCATCGGCGCACCGCGGGGTCGAGCGCCTCCTCGACGTCCAGGTCGTAGGGGACGTGTAACAGCGAGCATGACGTGGACGGCACGACGGCGGCGGCGACGTCGCGGAGGCTCTCGATCGTCGCGAGCGCCGCGTCGAGGTCGGTCCGCCACACGTTGCGCCCGTCCACGACGCCGGCGACGAGCGTCTTGTCCCGCAGCTGTGGCACTGCCCGAACCTCCGCCGCCGAACCCGCTACGCAATCCACGCCGATCGCCTCGACCGGCGTGCCGGCAAGCACCGGCAGCGCCGGCCCGATCCCGCCGAAATAGGTGGCGACCAGAATGGCCGGCCGGTGGTGCACCGCCGCCAACCGCGTATACGCCGTCCCCAGCGCGGCGATCTCCTCATCGCTGCGATCCGCCGCAAAGGCCGGCTCGTCGAATTGCACCCACTGCGCCCCGGCAGCTGCGAGCCTGGTCAGCAGCACTTCGTAAAGGCCCAGCAGATCATCGAGCCGATCGAACGGCCGGAAACCGCAGGCCGCTCCCTCGGCTGCCTTGGCCAGCAGGAGGAAGGTCGCCGGGCCGATGATGACCGGCCGGGTGCGGACGCCCTGCTCGAGGGCCTCGGTGAACTCCCCCAACGCCTTGGCGGGGTCGAGCGAGAATTCCTGGCCGGCGGAGATCTCCGGCACCAGGTAGTGGTAATTGGTGTCGAACCATTTTGTCATTTCCAACGGTTCGGCGTCGTCGTCGCCGCGGGCCATCGCGAAATAGGTCGCGAGCGGCGTACGACGGCCTCGGAAACGGTCCGGCACGGCCCCCACCATGACCGCGGTGTCCAGCATCTGGTCGTAGTAGGAAAACGTATTGGACGGCACCGCGTCGGCGCCGAGCGGCGACAGCCGCGACCACGCGGCCCGCCGGAGCCCGGATCCGACCGCACCCAGCGCTGCCTCGTCGATCCGACCCCTCCAATGCCGCTCCAAGGCCCGCTTCAGCTCCCGGCGCGGACCGATCCGCGGGTATCCGAGGACGGTCGCCCCGATCGGCGGGCGGCGACCGGGCCGCCCGACTTCGGCCGCCGCAGCGGTGGATGAGGTCTCAGGGGTTCGTTGCATCTCGGCTCTCTCCTCGCAAGCACGACGCGTGGAGTCCACGTCCGCACAGGGCAGAACCGGGAGGCGGCCCGGCGTACTCCCCACGAGGACGCAGACACCAGGTGCGGGTGCACCCGGCGCGACAGGCAGGTCTTCGGACTTGCGGGCACCGGCACTGTGCACATCGTGAGGCTGTGCACACCGTCCTACTGTCCGTCGCTTCCCGATCCGTTGCCCTGTCGCGGTCGTTCTGAGGTCGTTCTGTCAAGATCGTTCTGTCAAGGTCGTTCTGTCAGGGCGTCGGCTCAGTGCTATGACGGAGGTCGTTCCCGCTTACCGCTGCGGGGGCAGTCCCGGATTCACCCGGGTTCCCTCTTCACGACGCCACGCCTGGCCGGTGTGGCGAACCTGTCGCTCGCCTGAACGCTACCCGATTCACCCCGGCTCGGCCGGGTGCAGGGCGTCAGATCGAGTCGGGTACGTCGGCGCATTGATTGGTCGTGTGCCTCCGGGGAAAGGCCGCGGAGGTCCCGCTCGGCAACGGATACATTCCTCAGGACCGTCCCCCGATCCTCAATCCGGCGGCACGGGCCGCACTCGCCAACTCGGTCCGGATCCTCTAAGTCGCCGCTGATCTCGCTCCTGAGGTCGTGCAGCACTCGTTCCGTGAGCGGCAGGTGGAGTCGTACACCGTCGCGCTCTACCGGTGTGGTCGGAAGGTCGACGCGCTGCAGCGGTCCCGCGCTGCGCTGGCCGAGGAGCTCGGGCTCGACCCGCTGCCGAGCAGGCCGCGTGGTGTAGAAAGGTCGATACGGCGCCGCAGCTGCGGGCATGAGTGCGGCACGGCCGGCGTACCCCGACCGTCATCTCCGAGGAGCACCGATGGTGAAAGTCTCGCTCACCGCGCTGATGCGCCAGCACCTTGCCACCGCGAAACGCACCTCGAGCGGTCGCAGCGCGCACACGGTCTATGGCGGGCACGAGCACTCCCTCCGGCAGACCCTCATCGCACTGACCGAGGGCACCGTGCTCGAGGAGCACGCGAATCCCGGCGAGACAACCGTTCACGTCCTGCAGGGTCGGGTGCGCCTCACCAGCGGGGACCACGTCTGGGACGGCATCCCCGGCGATCACCTGATCGTGCCGGAAAGCCGGCACAGCCTCACCGCACTCGAAGACAGCGCCGTCCTGCTCACGGTGGCGATGCACCGCTGACGCGGAGCCTGCGGCGGTCGTACCACTCGACCCGGCCAACGGTCCCGCGTCCCGGGCGGTTCAGGGCGTTCCGCCGCCGGCGGTGTAATGCGCCTGAACCTCCGCGGACGTGAGCGCGCCGGGGTACACGGCCACCTCGTCGATGGATCCGGCGAAGTAGTTGCTGGTCCCACCCCAGCCCCGGTCGCCACCAACCCGCCAATAGCCGGTGTACGCGTCGGCGGCGGGCTGCGGGTTGGTTCCGACGGAGACTCCGTCCACGTACAAGTTCATGCCCCCCGCTCCCTGGGTGGCGACCACCTGATGCCATGCGCCGTTGTTGTAGGAGGACGCCGAGACAATCGTGTTGCGCTGACCGGTCCAGACGCCGAAGCCGAGCTGTCCCGTGTCGAGCAGGTAGACAATTCGGTCATTCCTGGTCGACAGGCCCGTGCGTAGGTTTCCGAGCCCGATCAGCTTGCCGCCGCGCGATGTTGTCGTCTTGAACCACAACTCTTCCGAGTACGACGTCGGATTGGTGACGGCGTCGTTCGCGGCTATCGCGCCGTCGGCGCCGTTGAGGCTGATCGCGCCGTCCGCGGTGCCGGACACCGCGCCGGCAACGCCATAGCCGATACCACCAGAATAGGTTCCGCTCCTGCCGTTCGGGCTGGTGTCCTTGGCGACCGGTCCCCCCGCCTCGTCCACGCGCCAGTACATGTCCGGAGACAACTGCTCGACGGCCCGGCCGTAGGGATCGGTCGGCCCGGACAGACCGCTCGGCGTGCGTCCGCTGTCGGTGTAATGCCGCTGCACTTGCGAAAGGTCCAGCGCCGTCGGGTAGATCGCCACGTCGTCGATCGCGCCCGAGAGGAAGCCGCTGTCGTGCGTGCCGGGCCACCGACCCAGCGCGTCACCACCGATGCGCCAGTAGCCGGTGTAAACCTGCGCCTTCCTCGTATTCGCGTCCGTGCCGATGAGGACACCGTCGACGTAGAGCGCCATTCCTCTGGTGCCATCCAGGGTGGCCACGATGTGGTGCCACTGGCCGTCGTTATAGGTGGCGGGGGTGCTAAGGGTGCGATCGCCTGCCCAATACACGCCGAACCAGATATGCCCGGCGTCATCCAGATAGATCTGTCGGTCGTAGGCGCTGCTCGTCCTGGCACTCAGATTTCCGTAACCCACGATCTTGCCGCCCGAGGTCGTGGTCGTCTTGACCCACGCCTCGATGGCGAAGGACGACGGGGCCGGAATCGTCGAGTTGCTGACGGCGTACCCAGTCGAGGATCCGTCGAAGGTCGACGCCGCGTCGGGGTCGCCGGTGATCGCGCCCGGCGCTCCCCGAGTGACGCCGGCCTGCGCGGTCGCGTTGTCAAAGCCGGCGTGGTTGAGGATGGTGCTGCCCGACGGCTCACCGAGCCGCCAGAAATTTTGCGCGCCGTCGCCGAGGACGTCGACGGCGTACTGGCTTTGCTCCGTCGTGGTGACCGTCACGCTGGTGTTCGGAAGCGTCAAGGTGTTGCCGAAGGCATCGGAGACGCGCACGGTATAGGTGTAGGTCGCTCCGGGCGTGAGTCCGGTGTCGACGAATCCCATCCCCGGCGTGGTCCAGTAATTGGAGCTGCCAGTCGTGGAGTAGACCGGGCTCGCGGTTCCGCTCCGATAGACCTGATAGGTCAGTGCCGCATTGTCCTGGTCGGTCTGAGCCTGCCAGGACACGTGCGCGGTGCCCGGCGCGAAGGAGGCGGCAATGGGCGCCTGGTTGGTGTATTGCGGTCCTCGCCTATTGGGGGCGATATCACGGACGGCGAATCGGACCAGGCCCTGCTGAGCCGTGCCGTTGACCCGCGGGAATTCGCCCGCGAGCACTACGTAGTCCGCGTTTCCCTTCACCGACCAGGCTGCCTGGTACTGACCGGTATACGTGCCCAGGGCCAGATCCGGAAACCACTGCAGCAGCGTCGAGTCCGGGATGCCGTTGTAGTTCCACCCGAACGAGTCGGGACCGGTGTTGCGGCCGGTCGCGTAGGTGGTGAAGGCGAGGGCATGCCGCATGTTGATGGACTGCGGGTTGCTGTCAGGAAAGGCGCCGATAGGGGCGCAGTTGTGCGCGTGGCTCACCGAGTAGAGGACCTGATTGTCGACGAAGGTGTCGTAGGTGTCGCCGTGGCAATCGTTCAGCCACACGATGTTGCCGGTAGTCGGATCAGCCGCAAACGTGCCCTCGAATCGGCCGCCACGGTATTGGTAGCCGGACCCGTAGATCAGCGTCCCATCAGTGGTGAGGCTGGTGATGCCGCTCTGCAGGCCAGCATCCCGGATCGTCTGATTGGCCGCCCACGGCAGCGTCGCTCCGGTGCTGGCATCGAGAGATCCCATGCTGTTGGCGGCGATGCCATTGAGCGTCGCGAAGCTCCCGCCAACGATCAGCCGCGAACCGTCAGGTGAGAGCACCAGCGCGGCAACATTGTTGTCATCGGCCGTCGGGGCCCACGGGAGCAGGCCGCCACTGCCATCGAAGGCGGCCAGCCGGCGACGCGCAGCACCGTTGACATACGAGAAACCGCCCCCGACATACACGGTGCGGGCGGACACCGCGATCGCCCTGACCTGGGAGGAGATCGACGGAGCGAACGAGGTGACCAACGCACCCGTCGCCGTGCTGAACGCGGCGATGTGGTTGCGCGCAACGCCGTCCACGCTGGTGAAGTCGCCACCGACGTAGATCCGCGAGCCGTCGGGGGACGCGGCCAGGGTCAGGCCCTGAGCATTGAGGGTGTGGTTGAAGGCAACCGGAGCGCCGGTCGTGATGTTGTAGGCAAAGATGTTGCTGGCCGGGACCTCTCCCGCGCCACCGACCGGGACCCCTGGCGGGCGCGCCTTGGTGAAGCTTCCGGTCACATAGACCGTGTCCCCCACGACGGCCTGGCTCCACCCGACGCCGTTGAGCTGCCAGGTCGGCAGGCCGTCGGCCGATACCGTCGACGGCGTTCCGGCCGGCGGGCTGGTGTCCGCATGCGCGGCCGGTGCGCCTGGGGGGACCAGACTTAGTGCGACGCTGATGCCCAGCACGCACAGGGGGATCAGCGCCCGAAGGCGCGTTCTGGAAGTCAGCTTGCCCATCCTTCGCCGTCCGGGTCTGGTCGTCGGCCGCGCCCGCACCATGGCGGATCGCTCTGTGTCCGATTACTCACCGTAATCGCCCAGCGGACCCGTCGTGGCCGTTTGGCCAGAATGGGGGTATCCCCCCGCCCGGAGTCGGGGTCGCCGGCGCGCGCCGTCGATCGGCCGCGCGGGCGGCCAAGCGGTGGTGTCAAGGCCAAGGGCGGCGAACTGCTCGCGGGGGCGCACCGCGACAAGCGCTACACCGCCAGAAGGAGTCCCACCGATGACCCGTCAACCTTGGCCCACGTCGATCTGGTCGGTGCTTGGAGCAAGGCCGTCCTGGTGGAGCTGACGGGATTCGAACCCGTGACCCCTTCGTTGCGAACGAAGTGCGCTACCGGCCTGCGCCACAGCCCCAAGTGCGAGAGCAACTCTAACAGGTACGACGGGTGCTCCTCGCGCGCCGGCACCGCGTAGTCCGCGGGCATCGGCCCGTGTTCGGGCCGGTCTCGGACGCGGCGGCGCGGGCCGGCCGGACAGCGGGCTAGGGTCCGGGAATGGCGCAACTGGCGATCTCGACCTGGTCCGTGCACCGCGCGATGGGCTCGTTCTACCACGACGCCCCCGACGAGGTCCGCGACAACGTCGCCGAGGCGAGGTGGGGCCCGGAAACCCTGCCGCTGCTGGAGTTTCCGGCCGAGGTTGCGCGCCGCGGCTACGCCGCCGCCCAGCTGTGCCACTTCCACTTCCCGAGCCGGGACGAGAGCTACCTCGCCGACCTGCGCGCGGCCCTGGATGAGGCAGGGGTCGCCCTCGACGCGCTCCTGATCGACGACGGCGACCTGACCCACCCCACCGACGCCGCCGCCCACGAGCGATGGATCGACGGGTGGATCGACACCGCGGCCGCCCTCGGCGCCGACAAGGCCCGCGTCATCGCCGGCATGCAGTCGCCGACGCCCGAGCGGCTGGCGGCGAGCGGGCGGGCGCTGCGGCGGCTGGCGAAAGCTCATCCGGAGATCCGCATCGTCACCGAGAACTGGATGGCGCTGCTGCCGGCGGCCGCGGAGGTCACGGCGGTGATGGACGAGACCGGCGACCGCGTCGGCCTGTGCATCGACCTCGGCAACTGGACCGGGCCGGAGAAGTACGGCGAGCTGGCCGCCGTCGTCGGCTACGCCGAGACGTGCCACGCCAAGTGCGGCTTCACCGCGGACGGCCCCGATCAGGACGACTTCACGACCTGCCTCGAGCTGCTGACGAAGGCCGGCTATGACGGGCCGCTGGCCCTGATCTATGACGGTCCGGACGCCGACGAGTGGGGCGGTCTCGAGCAGGAGCGCGAGATCGCCCGGTCGGTCCTCGCCGCGCAGCCCGGCTGACGAGCCGGCCGGCTGACCGGCGAACGCCGGACAGCCGTCGCCGACCGCGCGCCGGCGGAACACCGCCACCGGCTCCTCGTCCAGACCGTCGACGCTGCTCAGCTCGATGTCCTCGTCGTCGATCGCGACGACGCCCGTGTGCGGCTCGGCCGGCAGGGCGGTGCCGCGCTGCACCGCCGGCGCCCGCAGATAGGTCGGCGTCGGCACCGGCTGCGGCTCCCAGAGGCCCTCGTCGATGGCGACCGCACGGCGTACGGCCGCCACATCGATCGGTCCGGTGTCGTCGTCGACCTCGGCGACCGCGGCCCGTGCCCGGGTCACGACCCGCTGGCCGGTGCGCGCGACCGACTCGCCACGGGCCGCCCGCGCGGCCCGGCGCTGCCGGCGCTGCCGCTCCCGCTTGGCCTCCTGCCGCAGCCACACCAGGTATCCGACCAGCAGGACGTCGCAGCCGATCTGCGCGATCCACATGACCGGCAGCCACGTCATCGCCAGCAGCAGGCTGACCAGCGCGGCGACGACGATCGTCCCGAGGGTCCGGCGGCGCCGCTCGAGCAGCCGGGCCCGCTTCGCCGGCAGCGGCCGCACGAGGCTGGCCGAACGGTGGGCCCCATGACTGACCCCATGACTGACCCCATGATTGACGTCGACGGAGGGCTCGCGCTCGTCGGTGATCGCCGCGGTTAGCCCGGTCGGCTCAGACGGCTCGGTCTGCGCGGTCGGCCCGGCCGCGGGCTCGGGGGCGAAGTCCGCGGCCAGCCGGCGGTCGTTGGCCCGGTAGTCGGTGAAGACGTAGTTGGCCTCGGCCGCCTCCTCGTCGGCCGGCCGGTCGGCCCCCGACAGATCGAGCGGCTCGGTCTCGGCCGGCTCCTGCCCGCCGGCGGCGGGCACGTAGCGACGCACCCGGCGCACGACGGCGGCGCGCTCGATGCCATCGGGGGCCGTCCTGCGGCCGGAATCCTCGGCGCCGGCTGCGCGGCCAACCGCCAGCTCTCGGTCGGCGACGGCGGACGGATCGGCGGTGGTGGTACGGCGACGGAGAATGCGCATGGCCTGGGCGGACCTTTCGACGCTGCGATCGGTGACCGGGGAAGTGCCGCGCCAGCGCAGATACAGGGGCACGAGCACGACGACCCAGAGCACCACGAGGGTGATGATCAGCAGGATCGTCGAGCCCATAGGGGAGCCCCCTCAATGACGCGATCAACACACAGTGACCGAACGCTAGCCAGCCCGGGCCGCCCATTCCGGTAAGCGGCTCGGTGTGTCGGCGACCAATGCAGCAGACCGCTAATAATGGCCCGCGCGATCAAACCCGTCGAGAGTCCATTTGTGCCGGCCGCGGGCAACGGCGAACGAGGCGACCGGGCGTGCGGGTCAATCATCGGTACGACGCGGGAGGCGGCGGACCAGGCCGCCGGGGACATCCTCGACCGTGAGCGCAAAGCCGAGGTGGTCGCGGTACCGGCCGTCGATATCGAGATAGCGGGTGAAATAACCCTCCTCCCGGAACCGCAATTTTTCGACCACCCGGCGGCTGGCCGCGTTTTCCGGACGGATGTCGACCTGCACCCTGTGCAATCCGACCGGTCCGAAGCAGTGATCGGTCACCAGCGCCACGGCCGTGGGCGTGATTCCGCGGCCGGCGTGGGAACGGGCGATCCAGTAACCGATCTGGGCCGACCGGAGCGCCCCGCGGACCACGTTGGCGACGGTGATCTGCCCGATCAGATCCTCGTCGAAGGTGATCGCGAATGGCAGCACCGTCCCGGCGCGGGCCTGCGAGCGCAGCCGCCCGAGCATGCCGACGTACGCCGCGACGCTGTGCCGTTGCGCCCACGGCTGCCGCGACGTGGGTTCCCACGGGGTCAGCCACGGCTCGTCGACGAGGCGCAGCCGGCTCCAGGTCGCCGCGTCGCGCATCCGCAGCGGACGGCAGCCAACCGAGCCATGGCGCAGCTGCGCCGGCCAGCCGGGATGATCGTGCCCTGCCACGGCCGACCCCTACGACCCGGCGAGCAGCAACGGAAGGACGCTGACCCATTCCCCCTCGCGCGCCTCCGTCGTCGCCTCGTCCAGCACGATCAGGCAGTTTGCCTGGGCCATGCCCGCTAGCAGGTGCGAGCCGGCGCCACCGACCGCATCGACCGAGTAGGCGCCGCCGGTGTCCCGCCGCAACCGGCCGCGCCGGAACTGCCGCTTGCCGGCCGGGCTGTCGATCGGGCCCCGCAGGGTCGCCTGCACCGCAGGCCGGAACGGCTGGCGCTTGCCGAGCATCGACCTGATCGCCGGCCGCACGAAGATCTCGAAGGAGACGAGCGCGCTGACGGGGTTGCCGGGCAGCCCGAAGAACGGCACCTTGCCCCGGCCGAGCACACCGAATCCTTGCGGCATCCCCGGTTGCATCGCCACCCGGTCGAAGCGCACCGACCCCAGCTCCGCGAGGGCTTCCTTGACGACGTCGTACGCCGATCCGCTCACTCCCCCGCTCGTGACGATCAGGTCGGCCCGCAGCAGCTGGCTCTCGAGCACGTCGAAGATGCGGCGCCGATCGTCCGGTACGACGCCCACCCGGTAGACGTCCGCACCGGCGTCGCGGGCCGCGGCCGACAGCGCGTAGCTGTTGATGTCGATGAGCTGCCCGAGATCCGGGACCTGGCCGATGTCGACCAACTCGGATCCTACCGACAGCACCACGATCCGCGGCCGTGGCCGCACCAGGACGCGCTCGCGGCCGACCGCGGCGAGCAGGCCGACCTGTGGCGGGCCGATCGGCGTACCGACCTCCACCGCCACGTCGCCGGGCTCAACGTCGTCGCCGGCCCGCCGTACGTAGGTCCCGACCCGGATCGGGCGGAAGACCTTGACCTGCGCCACTCCGGCGTCGGTCCACTCGACGGGTACGACGGCGTCGGCGCCGGCCGGCACGGGCGCACCGGTCATGATCCGCACGCACTGCCCGCGGGCGATGCCCTGCGGTGAGGTGGATCCCGCCGCGACGTCGCCGACCACCGGCACCTCGGCCGGCTCGGCCTCGCTGGCATCGACGAGATCGACGCTGCGCACGGCGTAGCCGTCGACCTGCGAATTGTCGAAACCGGGCAGCGCACACTCCGCGATGACCTCCTCGGCACAGAGCAGGCCCTGGGCGTCGAGCAGCGCCAGCTCGATCGGCTCCGGCCGCCGGACCTGCGCGAGGATCCGGTGCAGATGCTCATCGACGCTCACCATGCGATCTGACGTCAGGGCATCGCCGCTGCGACGTCCGGCGGCGCAGTCCGCGCCGGAACGCTCGCCGTCGCTCGGGCGCCAGGGACTGCTCGCCACCACGCGGCCTCCTCCCTCATCCACTCGCTCGCCCGGCGTGCTCACCGCGAGGCCTCACTCGCTACCGCCTGGAAGCCTAGCCAGCCATCGCGTGGATCCGGCGGCATCTGCGGCTCGTCGGCGCGGGATGATCGGCCGATGCCGATCCCCGGAGCCGAATCGATATCCGCGGCCAAACGGATGCTCCGCCAGGAGGTCCTGGCGGCTCGGGAGGCGCGCCCGGCGGAGGATCGCCGGCGTGATGCCGCGCGGCTGGCCGAGCAGCTGCCGGCCGTCCTCGCCGCGTCACTCGGCACCGGCTGGGCGCAGCGGACGGTTGCCGCCCACGTCCCGGTCGGCGCCGAACCCGGTCCGGCCGACCTGCCCGATCGCCTGCGCCGGCTCGGCCTGCGGGTCCTGCTGCCGATCGTGGCCCGGCGGCGGCCGGGCGAGCCCCGTCCGGAGCTCGGCTGGGCGGAGTACGACGGCACCCTGGTCGCCGGGCCGATGGGACTGCGCCAGCCGGCCGGCCCCGGCGGCGAGCTGCGGTGCGACGCCGTGCTCGCGCCCGGCGTAGCCGCCGACCGGCGCGGGGTGCGGCTCGGGCACGGCGGCGCATACTACGACCGTGCGCTCGCCCGCGTCTCCGCGGCAACGCCGGTCGTCGTGCTGCTGTACGACGACGAGCTGCGGGACGTCGTACCCGCGGCCACGCATGACCGTCGGGTGACGGCGGTGCTGCGGCCGCGGGCGCGGCTGATGGACCTCCGCGGGCCGGGCTGGTCGGAATATGTGACCATGTCCGACGATTGCTGATTAGCAGTCCCGGTGTCCGAGTGCCAGAATGGTGACCGGAACGGCCGCCGATCACGATCACCTGGAGGTGCGGTGCCGACGTACCAGTACGCCTGCACGAACGAGTCGTGTGCGCATCGGTTCGAGGCCGTGCAGTCCTTCAGCGACACCTCGCTGTCGACCTGCCCGGTCTGCGAGGGCGGCCTGCGCAAGCTCTTCTCGTCCGTTGGCGTCGTCTTCAAGGGTTCCGGCTTCTATCGGACCGACAGCCGCACCAGCGCGAATGGCAAGGGTCCGGAGCACGGCGAATCGCGGAGCAAGGATTCGGCCGCGGCCAGCTCCGAGTCGTCCGGATCGAGTGATTCCGGCTCGGCGAAGAAGGAGTCGGGTGGCTCGGATTCCACCAGCTCCTCCGGGTCCTCCGACAAGAACGGCAAGCCCAAGTCCGCCGCAGCCTCGGGCTCGACCGGCAAGGCGGCCGCGAGCACCGGCTGACGGCGCCCGGCCCGGTTAGCACGCCGGCGACGCCCGCGTCGTACGCCGTCCACAGCCGGCGACCCCGTCCACAACCCGGCCGGAACACCCGAAGCGGTGCACCTGCGCGATTAGCGTCCGGCCATGCCCGATCGCCCGGCCCGCAAGCCCCACCGTCCGCGCTGGCTCTCCCCGCGCCGCCAGCACGTCATCCACCTCGGCCCCTGGCCCCGCCGCGCGCTCGCCCTGGCGCTGCTGGGGCTGGCTGTCATCCTCGCGCTGCGCCCATCCCATCGGGCGCGCGTCGCCACCGGGCCCATGACCACGGTCGTGGTCGCCGCCCACGCGCTCACGCCGGGGCATCGGATCGCCGCCTCCGACGTGCGGCTGGCCAGCTGGCCGACCCGACTGGTGCCTGCGGGAGCGGCGCGCGGGCGATCGCACAGCACCGGCGGCACGGTGGCCGGCCCGGTGCCGGCAGGCGGCGTCCTCACCGACCTCTCGACGGTCGGGCCTTCGCTCGCCCAGTCGCTCGGCGGTTCCGGCGCCACCGCGGTGCCGGTGCGCGTGACCGACCCGGGTCTGGCCCAGTTGCTGCATCCGGGAGACGGCGTCGACGTCCTGGCCGGCCGGCCGGGACAGCGCGTTCCCAGCGTCGTCGCGGAGCGGGTGCGCGTGCTCGTCGTGCTCGCGGGGCCGCGCGATGACGTCAGCATCGACGGGATAACAATCATGGTCGCAGCCCAGAGCGATACGGCGCGTCGCCTTGCTCTGATCCCGCAAGACGCGAGAGTTGGCCTTGTCCTACGACCCGACTGAGATCAAAGCGCAAAGCACGTGGTTGCCTTTCGCTCGCCCGACGACCCTGACCGCACCGGTCGGCTGCGGTACGAGTCGTTCTCAAAGGAGTAAGGGAAATGGTGCGAGGGTTCAAGAACTTCCTGATGCGAGGCGAGGTCGTCGTCGTCGCCATCGGCCTTATTATCGCTCTGGCGTTCAGCACGCTGGTCAAGGCGTTCACCGACTTCATCATCAACCCGATCATCAGCCGATTCCAGGGCGGCGGAGGCATCGGCCTGGGCGTCCAACTCGGGGACAAGGGCAATTCCAAGACGTTCCTCGACATCGGATCCTTCATCTCGGCCATGATCTACTTCGTCATTTTCATGGCCGTGGTCTATTTCCTGATCGTCCTTCCGTACAAGCACATCCAGGCTCGTCGGGGAATTGTCGTCTTCGGCGACCCGCCGCCGGTCAAGACGTGCGTGGCCTGCCTGTCCGATGACCTACCTCCCGCGGCCAGCAAGTGCAAGTACTGTGGCGCGGACCAGCCCGTCGGTGACGCAGCCTGATCCTGGTCATCCGCACCGATCCGACGCGGCGCGGTCCGCGGAATCCTTCCGGGCGCTTTCGGATCGGCCCGTTCGGATCGGCGAGCGCCCCGGACGCTAGCGGGCCTCGCCACCGTGGTGCGGCGGGACCTGCTCGCGCAGCCACGTCTCGTCGTCGTGGGAGCGCTCTTTCCAGCCGTGGTCCGTCTCGTCGGGGGCCGGACCGGTCTCGTCGAGATCGCCCCAGTCGAGGTCGTCCCAGGCGAGATCGTCCCGCTCAGCCCCCGCCCGAGCGGCGGGCGCCGCGCTGATGTCCCGTCCGGCGCCGTCCTGCTCGCTCAAGGTCGCTCCGCGGGTCTGCTGCCGCTCCGGCCGGCGAGAGCCGGACCTGGATCCTCGTTGCCGGCCAGACTACCCGCCGCCGCAACCGGTCGGCGTACCGCCGATGCTGTCCGCTACCGGACCGGCCGGTTGGCGCCGAGCCGGTCGCCACGCCCCGCCGGGTCTCTATCGTCGGCGAACACGGGTCAACGCGAGGCAGCATCTCAGCGACCGTGGAAGGGATCCATCGCCGTGCCGGATTCCGCGACCATACCGCTCGTCGACCGACGGTTCGACCAGCTCGACCTCTCGCCGGCGGCCGCGCATTTCCTGCCCCAATTCCTTTACTCCCACGAATATGCGGCCTGCCGCGCGCAGGCCTGACCGGAGCCACGATGAATACCTCTAGCGCGCTCGCCGACCTCGGCGCCGGAGCCGTCGATGACGAGACGAGAGACTGCCTTGACCGCGACGGTTTCGCGCCGATCCCGGGCGTGCTCTCGCCCGGACAGCTCGACGTCGCACGCGCGCGAATCGACGAGCTGGCGGTAGCCGAGGGGCCCAGCGCCGGGCGCGAGGTGCACCAGGAACGGGGCACCGCCCGGCTGTCCGATCTGGTCAACAAGGGCAAGGTCTTCGACGTCTTCTGGACCGAGCCGCGGGTGCTGGCGGCGGTCGCACACGTGCTGTCCGGCGATCTGAAGCTCTCGTCGTTGAACAGCCGCGCCGCGCTTCCCGGTGAGGGCCACCAATCCCTGCACGCAGACTGGGGCGAGCCCGACCCGTCTGGATTCCAGGTGTGCAATTCGATCTGGCTGCTCGACGATTTCACCGCCGAGAACGGCGCGACCCGCGTCGTACCGCGCAGCCACCGGTCAGGTACGACCCCGGCCACCGCGCTGGCCGACCCGGGTGCGCGGCACCCGGACGAGATCCAGCTGATTGCTCCGGCCGGCACGGTCGTCGTCTTCAACAGTCACCTCTGGCACGGCGGCACGCGGAACCACTCGGACCGCCCCCGCCGGGCCGTGCATTCCTATTTCACCCGCCGCAAGAACCCGCAACAGCTCGACCAGCGCACCTACCTGCGGCACGCGACCTGGGAACGGATCTCCCCAGCGCAACGCTGGATCCTCGACGTCTAGCTTAGCTGGCAGTGTTGTCGGCGATCGGGCGCACGTCGGCGCTGGCCAGCAGCGCCGGGAGCTGGGTAAGCCGGTCGTCGTTGGGGTCGTGCAATCGCCGGCCGAGAGCGGTGAACAGCCCGACGAGCACGCCTCGATCGGCGGGACGAAGGGCCCGGTTCGCGGGCACGGTGGCGATCAGCGCTCCGCCTGGCGCCAGGACCCGGTGGATCTCGGCGAGTACGCCGGGTAGGTCGGCGGGGACCATCAGGGCCATCGAGCAGACCACCAGGTCGGTGCTGCCGGTTGCGAGGGGCAGCGCCGATGCTGATCCCTGGGCAAGGGCCCGGGCGCCGCGGCGGCGTGCTGCGGCGAGCTCTGCCGCGGAGATGTCGACGCCGGGGAAGGCGAACACCCCCCAAGCCGAGCGTCGCCACCGGCACCCCGGACGGGCGGAACGGGGTCGACCCCAGCCGGCTGATCGTGTGGCCGCCGTAACCGCCATGCGCGAGCACCGCGACCGCGACGACGGCGATCAGCACCAGCGAGACGAATTCGAGGCCGAAGATCAGTCCGGTGGAGATCCGGATCGAATATCGGGCCACCACGATCGTCACCGCCCACAGGCCGGCGGCGAAGCCCAGCCAGGCATGCCCACCCAGCCAGCCGGGCGCAACCAACGTGACCAGCCCGTTGGCGTTCGAGGCGAACACCGACGCGGCATAAGCGACATAGACGAAGAGCAGGAGCCACGCCGCCACCAACCCGTAGGCCGGCCCGACCGCCCGGCCGCAGAAGGAATACACCGACCCGGCCGACGCGAACTCCCGGGTGAAGACCACGAACGCGTAGGCCACGAAGAGCATCACCACGACCGCCGTACCGAACGCGAACGGCCCCGCCACGCCGACGATCCCCGCCATCAACGCCGGCAGGAAACTCACCCCGCCCGCCGGCGCCTGGATCCCGACCGCCGACCCGACCGTGCCGATGAACCGCACACTGTCAGAGCGCAGCGACCTGGGCGGCCCGGACGCCGCCTCAGATGTACCCACCCATCACCGTCCCTCGACCCGAGTCACGCACCCCTCGCAGACAACCGGAGCGCGAGGCGCTCGAAATACATGGCACAACACAGCACTCGCCGGCGGAGCGGGCAGGTGTGTCGGGCGGACAGGTCCGGCCGGCGGCGAACGGATGGATCCCGACGGGTGCTGCGGGGCGAGGAACGGCGGGCCGGTGATGAGAGGCTGATCGGCGTGGCCGCAGTCGAAGCGTCGTCCTCCATCCGGGAGGAGCTGCGCCGTCGCGCCCGCGAGCCCAACCGGCTCCGGGTCTGGCGGGCCGAGGTGATCGAGACCGCACAGCTCACGCCGCGGGTACGCCGGCTCACGCTGGCCGGAGACGATCTCGCCACGATGGCGGACGGGCTGCCGGCCGACGGGTTCAAGGCCGCCGTCTTCGCCCCGGGCGTGAGCGAGGTGCCGGGGATGCGACTCGGCCCGCGCGGGGTGCTGGTCGATGGCCCACCGCTGCCGGCGTGGCGTTCCTACACCGTGCGCCACCACGATCCGCGGACGACGCGGACCGATGTGGACGTCGTACTCCACGACGACAGCCCTGGAACGCGGTGGGCCACATCCCTCGCCGTCGGTGACCTCGTCATCGGGCACGGGCCCCGGTCGGACTTCTACGCCGCCCCCGGCGTGGATCTGCACGTCCTCGCCGGCGACGACACGGCGGCGCCCGCGATCGCCGCGATCCTGCAAGCACTGCCCGCGACCGCCCGGGTCATCGCGGTGATCGAGGTCCAGGACGCGGCGGAGCAGATCGACCTGCCTGGCAACGCCGAGGTGCACTGGCTGCACCGCTGCGGCGTCCCGCCCGGCCGGTCCGAGCTGCTGGCCGCGGCGGTACGCCGGCTGCCTGCGTTCACCGGCCGCGTCCAGGCGTGGGCAGGCGCCGAATCGGGCGCGGTGCGGGCGATCCGCGCGCACTGGTTGCGCGAGCGGGAGCTACCGAGCCGGGACGTGCACGCAGTCGGCTTCTGGCGGCTCGGTCACGCCGGCAGCACCGACTGATCGAGCGGGATCACTGGCCGGCGATGTAGCTGTGCAGGCTCTCCGCGGTGGTCTGCAGGTCGTCGATCCGGCTCTTGACCATGTCACCGATGCTCACGAGACCGCCGAGCCCGCGATCGGTCACGACGGGCACGTGCCTTATCCGCCGGTCGGTCATCATCCGAAGCACGTGCACGATGTCATCGTCGGGCCGGCAAGTCACGACATCGGCGGTCATGATGGCGCGCACCCGCTGCTCGAGCAGGTCCGCGTGGCTGTCGGCGAGGCGCCGTACGACGTCCCGCTCGGAAACGATGCCCTGCACCGTGCCGTCCGCGCCGACGACGACCAGCGCGCCGACGCCCCACTTCGCCAGCTCTGAGACGAGGACCTGCACCGTCTCGTCGGCATCGATGGTCGCGACCTCGGTCGATCCCTTGCGCCTGAGCACTTCGTTGATCCGCATGATGGCCTCGCTTCATCCGGCGTCGCGGCCGATGCCACAGACCCCCGGACCGGTGCCGAACGACTCCGGCTCGATTCCGGCTGGTCCGCCGCGCCGCTCGTGGCCAGGCTAATCCCGTCCGGCGGTGACCGGAAGGTGTCGCATGGCACCGCGGATCGCGCGTGGCGTGCGCCTGAGTGCGCATCGATCGGCGCCGGCGACCGTCAGTAGGCTCGGTGCGCGCGAGCCCGTCCCGATGGGTGCCGCGTGCGCCCTGCCCGATGTGCGAGCCGTGAGGAGTGCGCTGTGCCCCAGCCGCCCGTGTCCGAGCCGTCCGTGTCCGAGCCGCCCGTGTCCGAGCCGCCGGTGCCGGTGGCGCTCGGCGAGCCGTGGACCGAGCCGCAGATCACCGGCGTCAACCGGCTCGCCGCGCGCGCGACGGGCTGGCCGTATGCGAGCGCGGCCGACGCCCTGGCCGAGCGCGATGCGGCGGTGCGCTCGCTCGACGGCGATTGGTCGTTCCGCCTGGTCGGGGCGCCGGGCGAGACCCCGGCCGATTTCCCGACGATGGACGTGTCGGGATGGGACTCGGTGGCCGTGCCCGGAGTGTGGACCATGCAGGGCTACGACCGGCCGCACTACACCAACGTCATCATGCCGTTCGTGCCGGACGATCCCCCGGGCGTACCCGCAGACAATCCAACCGGCCTGTACCGGCAGGATTTCGAGCTCGCCGACGGTTTCGTCGGGCGGCGGGTCGTGCTGCATTTCGGCGCCGTCAGCTCGGTCGCGACCGTGTGGCTCAACGGCGAATTCGTCGGCGTGGCCAAGGATGCTCGGCTGCCGAGCGAATTCGACATTTCCAGCGTCGTACGCCGGGGCAAGAACACGCTCGCCGTACAGGTCGTGAAATGGTCCGACGCGTCCTACGTCGAAGACCAGGATCAGTGGTGGCACGGCGGCCTCAACCGCTCGGTATTGGTCTACGCCACCGGCGGCACCTACCTGCGCGATGTGGCCGCGGCGGGAGAATACGACCCCGTGACCGGCAGCGGCGCGCTGTCGGTCACCGTCGAGGTGGCCAGGGTGCCGACGGACGGGTGGTCGGTGCACGGGACGCTATACGACGCGAGCGGAAGCTCTGTCTTGCAAGGCCTCTCGGCGGACCTGTCCGGTGAGCGCCGAGGCTGGCCCCGGTCGTGCTGGGGTGAGTTGCGGCGCGACCTGGCCGTCGTCGACGCCTGGACCGCGGAAACACCGACGCTTTACACGCTCGTGGTCGCCCTGCATGATGCCGACGGCACCGAGATCGCCGCCACGAGGACCCGGGTCGGCTTCCGTAAGGTTGAGATCCGCGATCGGCAGCTGCTCGTCAATGGTCGGGCGATCGAGATCAAGGGCGTCAACCGGCACGAGGACCACGACCGGCTCGGTCCTGCGCTTGATCGGGAGACAATGCGGCTCGATATCGCCGTGCTCAAACAATTCAATGTCAATGCGGTCCGCACATCACACTATCCGCCGGATCCATATTTCCTGGATCTCTGCGACGAGCACGGCCTCTATGTGATCGACGAGGCCGACATCGAGTCGCACGCGCTCTACGATTCGGTCTGCCAGGATTCCCGATACGCCGCGGCGTTTCTCGACCGCGGGATCAGGATGGTGCTGCGCGATCGCAACCACCCGAGCATCATCGCGTGGTCGCTCGGGAACGAGTCCGGTTACGGACCCAACCATGACGCGATGGCCGGCTGGATCCGGCACACCGATCCCACCCGGGTGCTGCACTACGAGGGCGCCATCGCCCGCGACTGGGACCAGGGTCACGCGGCTACAGACCTCGTTGCGCCGATGTATCCGTCGATCGACCGGATCATCGAGTGGGCCGAGACCACCGACGATTACCGGCCGCTGATCATGTGCGAATACGCCCACGCGATGGGCAATTCATGCGGCAACCTGGCCGATTACTGGAGCGCGATCCGCACGCATCACGGGCTTCAGGGCGGTTTCATCTGGGAAATGCTCGACCACGGGATCCTCCGCACCACCGATGACGGCCGGGAATACTGGGCGTACGGCGGGGATTTCGGCGACGAGCCGAACGACGGCAACTTCGTCTGCGACGGGCTTTTCTGGCCGGACCGGAGTCCGCACCCGGCGGTCTTCGAGGCGAAACAGGTCTACGCCCCCGTCATCGCGATCGATGCCAGCATCGCCGACCACCGG
>JBBSHJ010000011.1:0-50441 GCA_038253135.1 Mycobacteriales bacterium
CCAGATCAGACGTGTCACGCTCATTGTTTTACCTCCCTGTCGATGAGGCTGGCTCATCGAGCCAGTTGAACAATGCTGATGAAACCCGGATACAACGCAAAGACGACGGTGACCGGCAGGACGAGGAAAACCACCGGGACCATCATGGCGATTTCCTTCCGGCCACCTGCTTCGAGCAGCGACCGCTTGCCCGCCTCGCGCACGTCGGCGGCCTGGGCGCGGAGTACGTCGGCCAGCGGCGTACCGCGCTCGATCGCAACGACCAAGCCGTCGATGAAGCGGCTCACTTCGTCGACCTGGATGCGGTCGGCGAATCCCTGCAGCGCGTCGGCGAGCGGCAGCCCGGCCCGCGAGCGCGCCAAGGCATCGGCCAGGTCGTGCGTCAGCTCGCCGCGGGTCAGCCGGCACACCCGCTCGATCGCACCGACCGGTCCTTCTCCGGCCGCGACGGCGAGCGCCAACAGCTCGGCTATGACCGGGAACTCCGAGCGAATCGCCTGCTCGCGCCGGGACACCTCGTTGCTCAGCCACCAGTCTCGGCCGAGCACGCCGCCGAGCAATCCGCCGCTGCACAACACCAGCGCCGCCAACAGATTGAACCGGCCTTGCCCGAGGGTGACGATCCCGGCCAGGATCACGCCGCCGATCAGGCCGAGTGCGCCCCACAACACCTGCTCGATGCGGAATTCCTCGACCGTCATGCTCCGGCCCAGCACGTCGAGGCGCCGCCGCACCGCTGATCGACCGCCGAGAATCCGGTCCACCGCCCGCGTCAGATCCCCTAGCAACGGACCGAGCACCGTGCGGACCGCGGCCAATAGGCCGTGCCGGACGACAGGATCCGGTGTCAGCAATCGGGACGGGCGTGGAGCATCGCGCAGGTAGGGCGACAGCCGGTCATCCAGCCGGATCGGTCGCATCGGCGGGGAAGCGGCGATCGCGATCAGCAATCCGAACGCCGCCAGCAGGCCGAGCACGGCGCCGACCAGGGTGGGGCTCACCTGGCGCGACCTCCTCGATCGCTGCGCGCCCCGCCCGTACCTCGCTCGGGTGCTCGCTCCCTCGTCAGTCGACGCCCTATCCCCGCGCGACCTCCTCGATCGCTGCGCGCCCCGCCCGTACCTCGCTCGGGTGCTCGCTCCCTCGTCAGTCGACGCCCTATCCCCGCGCGACCTCCTCGATCGCTGCGCGCCTCGCTCGTACCTCGCTCGGGTGCTCGCTCCCTCGTCAGTCGACGCTTCACCGCAGCACCCGTCCCTCGCTCGGCAGCCGGCCGAGCCGGACCATCATCCGGTAGGCGAAGACGCACACGATGGCGCCGCCGGCGAGCACGAGCGTGCCACCGGGGCTGTCATACGCCTGCAGCGTCGTCGTTTGGGTGCCGAGCAGGATCAGGATGAGCCACGGCGCGGCGACCGCGAGACGTGCGGCATTGACCGTCCAACTCTGCCGGGCCTCCAGCTCGGCGCGGGTCCGGGCGTCCTCGCGCAGGAATGCCGAAAGGGTGCGCAATACCTGACCGAGGTCGGTCCCGCCGACCTCGCGCGCGATGCGGAGCGTCTCGCAGATGCGGTCCGCGACGGGATCGGCCAGCCGGTCCTTGAGCCGATCGAGGCATTCCATGAATCGGCCGATCGCGCGGTAATCGGCGCCGAATTGCTGGAACGGACCGCGGAGCGTTTCCGGCCCGCGATTGCCGATCGACGAGAGCGCTTCCGGAAGCGAGAGCCCGGCGCGGATGCCGCTGGCCAGATTGTCAACGACCTCGGCCCACACATCGCGAAGTTCGGTCGTACGACGATTGCGCAGCCGCACCACGACGGCGTACGGCGCCAGCGAGGCCATCAACCCGAAACAGATCGCGATGGTGAGCGTCGAGGTCGCCAGCAGGATGAGCAGAAAGGCGAGAAATCCCGCGCCGATCTGCATGAAGAGGAGCTGCGCCGACGAGACGCTGGCGATGCCGGCCTGGCGCAGCAACTCGGTGCGCTTCATCGTGAACGTGCTGGCCTTTTGAGCCCGAGCGGGTTTGCGCGGTCCGCTGCGCCAGATCAACAGGAGCCCGAGGCCGAAGACGAGACCGAGCAGCGCGCCCATCTCAATACTCCGGCTCGGTGTGCTCGTTCAGCAACCGAGCCAGGTCGACTCGCTGCTCGAATCGCTCGGCATGCGGCGGGTAGCCGTCCGCCCGCACCAACCGACCGCCGCGATGGGCGAATATCTCAGCGGTCTCGACAACGGATCCCTCGGCGCGCCCCGAGAGTGCGAGGATCTCACGCACCCGCCGCCGACCGTGGTGATCGGTGGCAATGTGCACGACCAGATCGACGCTGGCCGCGACCGTCGGTACGACGAACGCGTGCCCGACATTCTCTCCCGCCAGCAGCGGCAGCGTGCACATCTTGACCACCGCCTCACGGGCAGAATTGGCGTGGATGCTGCACATGCCGGGCAGCCCGCTGTTCAGGGCGATGAGAAGGTCGAGGCATTCCTCCTGACGCACCTCGCCGACGATGATCCGTGACGGCCGCATGCGGAGGGCTTCCTTGACCAGGCGGCGGAGCGGTATCTCCCCGGTGCCCTCCAGGCTGGCCTGCCGGGTCTGCATGGAAACGACGTCGGGCAGCCGCACCTGAAGTTCGAAGACTTCTTCGCACGTGACGACGCGCTCGCGGGCGGGAATGGCAGCGCACAGGCAATTCAACAGCGTGGTCTTGCCGGCCTGGGTGCCCCCGGACACGATCACGTTGAGACCGGCCGCGACCGCCGCTTCCAGGAACCGGACCGCGTGCGCCGTGATCGTGCCGAAGGTGACCAGATCCTCGAGGGTGGCCGCGTGCAGCACGAATTTGCGGATGTTGACGGCCATGTGGCGGCGGGTGATGTCCGGGATCACGACGTGCAGCCGGCTCCCGTCGGGCAGCATCGAGTCGACGAAGGGTGTCGACAGATCGATCCGGCGCCCGGAGCTGCGCAGCATCCGCTCGACGAGATCACGCACCTGCGCCTGACTCAGGATGGTCGTCGTCAGCTCGGACCGGCCGGCCCGGGCGATGAAGACCTTCCCGGGTTCGTTGACCCAGACCTCCTCGATCTCCGGGTCGTCGAGGTACTTCTGCAGGGGCCCGAATCCGGCGACCGCATCGAGGACATCCCGCGAGGCGGCGTGCGCATCGCCGAGCGGCGGCAGCGACGACGTCATCGCCCGGTCCTCGTAATCGGCGATGACCTCCGCGACCAGCGCGCGCATGCGGTCCTGCTGGCTCGACGGGTCGATCTCGCGGCGGCGTACCAGCTCACGCACGTCGGCCTCGATCAGATCGCTGGCACTCGCCATGTCACCCCCAGCCGGACGCGGCTGATTCAGCTCGGCCCGACGGCAAGCCGGGCCGCTCTCGTGCTGGCGGGATCGTAAAGCAAGATTTACGCCAGCGCGACGGGCGTCGCCCGAATGCCTGTGGATAACCCGTCACGGGTGGGGCAGGGGCTTTCGCCGGGTCGGTACGACGGAGTAGACCGAGCACCATGACAGATCCCGGACCCACAGGCGCCGAACCGACCGATGCCGCACCGACTCCCCGCCTCGTCCCGTTGCCCGGCAGCGCGCGTTCGAACGCCGCCGATCAGCATCCAACCAACACCGTCCCGCCGGAGACGCCGGTCGAAATCACCGTCGTGCTGCGCCGGCGCGGCGAGCGACCGGCCGACGTCGCCCCGATGCCGGCCGACGACTACGCGGCCGCCTACGGCGCCGACCCGGCCGACGTCGATGCCGCCACGCAGTCCCTGACCCGCCACGGGCTGCGGGTCATCGCGGCCGACGCGGCGTCCAGACGGATCCGTGTTGGCGGCACCGCCGCCGCGATGGGCCGGGTCTTCGGTACGACGCTCGGCGCCGTCAATGGCTGCACGCCCGGTCGGCGGCGCAGCGGCGGGCTGAGCATCCCGGCCGAGCTCGAGGGCATCGTCACCGCCGTGCTCGGTCTCGACGACCGGCCGCAGACGCGGGCCCGTTTTCAGATCGCCCCAGCCGCCATGACCACGGCCAGCTACACACCGGTCGAGCTCGGCACCGTCTACAAGTTCCCCACCAACACCGATGGCACCGGCCAAAGCATCGCCATCCTCGAGCTCGGCGGCGGCTACACCCAGGCCGACCTCGACACCTATTTCACCGGCCTCGGGCTGGCCGCACCGACGGTGACGGCGGTCGGCGTCGACGGTGCCGGCAACACGCCCGAGAACGACCCCAACGGGCCCGACGGCGAGGTGCTGCTCGACATCGAGGTCGCCGGCGCGCTGGCGCCCAAGGCGGCGATCGCGGTGTATTTCGCGCCCAACACCGACGCGGGGTTCCTCGACGCCCTCAGCCAGGCCGCCCATGCCTCCCCGACTCCCGCGGCCATCAGCATCAGCTGGGGTCAGAGCGAGGACGCCTGGACCGGGCAGGCCCGCACCGCCTTCGATGACGCGCTCGCCGATGCCGCCGGCCTCGGCGCTACCGTCACCGCGGCCGCGGGCGACGACGGGAGCACCGACCGCGGCACGGACGCCCAGCCGCACGCCGACTTCCCCGCCTCGAGCCCGCACGCGCTCGGCTGCGGCGGCACCACCCTCGACGCCTCCGGCGCCACGATCACCAGCGAGACGGTGTGGAACGGCGGCAGCGCCGGCGGCTCGACCGGCGGCGGCATCAGCGACGTCTTCCCGCTCCCCGACTGGCAGCAGAGCGCCGGGGTGCCCAACCGCGTCGGCGGCGGCCCGGGACGCGGCGTACCGGACGTCGCGGCGGTCGCCGACCCGCGGACCGGATACAAGGTCCGCGTCGACGGCACCGACCTCGTCATCGGCGGCACCAGCGCCGTCGCCCCGCTGTGGGCGGCGCTGCTCGCCCGGCTCGCGCAAGCGACCGGCACGCCGCTCGGCCTGGCGCAGACCCGGCTCTACGCCGCCGCGCGGGCCGGCACGGCGACGCCCGGCTTCCGCGACATCAGCCAGGGCAACAACGGAGCGTACGACGCGGTGACCGGCTGGGACCCGTGCACCGGTCTCGGCGTGCCCGACGGCGAGGCGCTGCTCGCGGCGCTGACCGGCATGGGCACCGACGGGTAACGGCGGCACCGCCGGGCTCAGCGGGGCGCGGCCCGGCCGGATGCTGCTGGTGCCGTAGCCCGGCCCCTACGCTGGCCGCCATGACCTGGTGGATGTGGACGATCGTGATCGTGCTGCTCGCGATCCTCGCCGCGCAGATCCTCGCCCGCCGGTCGCTGCGGCCGGGCGTCGATCCGACGAAGGTCCGCCTCGATCCCGAGTATGTCGCGCACCTGCGCGAGCTCGCCACGCACGGGCAGCCGATCAGGGCGATCGCCGAGCTGCGCAAGCAGACCGGGATCGGGTTGGCCGACGCGAAGCGGATGGTCGACCGGATGAGTGCCGGCGGCCCGCGTGAGTGAGTGCTGCCGCGATCAGACCGCCGGATCCGGTCGCGCCAGCCGCACACTGGTCACGATCACGACCGCGGTCCCGACCAAGAGCACGCCGAGTCCCGCGGCCGACGAGGGCCCCGGCACCTGGTGCAGCCAGAGCGCGGCGATCAGCGACGCCCCCGGCACCTCGAAGAGAATCGCCAGGCTCACGACGGTCGCGCTGGCCGAGCGCAGCACCAGGTTGACCAGCGAGTGGCCGAGCAGCTGGGCGCCCACGGTCAGTCCGACGATCTTGGCCCAGGTCCCGGCGTCGTACCCGGCGAGGTGCTGGCGCCCGATCAGGCACGCGGCCAGCAGCAGCGCGGCGCAGGTCGAGTAGCAGATGCAGGTGTACGCCGTCGCCGTCGTGCCGGCGCGCACCGTGGAACCGACGCTCACGTAAGCCGCGGCGAGGGCGCCGCCGGCGAGGGCCAGCAGGTCACCGGCGAGTGCGCGAGCCGACACGTCGAGGTCGACGCCGGCGAGCAGCGCGGCGCCGGTGACCGCGACGCCGATGCCGAGCCAGACGGTGCGCGGGACCCGCTGCCCGGCCAGCCGGGCGAAGATCGCCGCCCAGACCGGCTGGACCGCGACCAGCGCGGTCGACGAGGCGACCGAGGTGAGCGACAGGCTGGGGATCCAGAGGCCGAAGTGGGCCGCGAGCAGCACCCCGGACAGCGCCGACAGCCGCCACGACCGGCCCGGCATCGCCCGGAACTCCGCCCGCCGGCGTACCAGCGAGAACGGCAGCAGCACCGCGCTGGCCAGGCCGTTGCGCCAGAACGCGATGGCCAGCGGCGGGGCGGCCGCGGCGGCAATCAGGGGCCCGGACGTCGACAGCCCGACGAGAGCGACCGCGAGCAGCCCCGCGTCCAACGCCGGCGGCAACGCGCCGACGGCGGAGACCGGCCGGACCGGCTCAGCTGAGCTCACCCCGCGATCCTTCCAGCCCGCTCTTGCCGATCCCCCGGACGGGCCAAGGCCCGGCTCCGATCGCTGCGCGGGCTCGGCCCCCGCCGCTGTCCGCGAGCGCGCGGCGAAGGTTGGATGCGCCATGACCCTGCGCCGCTCGTGGAAGGAGCTCACCGCGATGTTCGCCGAGCTGATCGAGCGCCGGCGTACGACGCCCCGCGAGGATGTCGTTGGCCGGCTCGCCGGTCACGAGTCGAAGCGCGGTGCGCCGGTAACCTCATCGGTATGGCGAGCAGGGTCTTCATCACGCGGCTGCGGGGCATCGCCATCATCGACCCCCAGGGCGATCAGATCGGTCGACTGCACGACGTGATCGCCTCGACGGGCAGCGGCCGGACGCCGCCGCGGGCGCTTGGCTTGCTCGTCGATTTGCAGCATCGGCGCCGGATCTTCCTGCCCATGGGGCGAATGACCGCGGTTCGGTCCGACGCGATCGTCCTCGCGTCCGGCGCGGTCAACATGCGGCAGTTCGAGCAGCGCGCCGGCGAGCGGCTGGTGCTCGGCGAGCTGCTCGACCGCCGAGTCACGGTCGTCGAGTCCGGCGTGAGCGCCACCGTCGTGGACCTGGCGATGGAGCAGTCACGGACCCGCGAGTGGGAGATCACGAGGGCCGCGATCCGGATCGGCGGTGCCGGCCGATTGGCCCGACGCGGCCATCTGCAGCAGGTCGACTGGGACGAGATCACCGGTCTGGCCGGCACCGAGACCGACCAGGGCACCGAGAGCATCCTCGCCGTGCTGTCCGACATGCGTCCCGCCGATGTCGCGCACGCGCTGCACGACATGCCGCCCAAGCGACGCGGCGAGGTCGCGGTCGCGCTCGACGACGAGCGGCTGGCCGACGTGCTGGAGGAGATGCCGGCCGACGACCAGGTGCAGGTCCTCGGACGCCTCGGCGACGAGCGGGCCGCCGACGTGCTCGAGGCGATGGATCCCGACGACGCCGCGGACCTGCTCGCCGTCCTGCCTGAACCGGACAAGGATCGGCTGCTCGAGGCCATGGAGCCGGACGAGGCAGGCCCGGTACGCCGACTGCTCACCTACGCCGACGACGTCGCCGGCGGCCTCATGACCACCGAGCCGGTGATCCTGCCGCCGGACGCCACGATCGCCGAGGCGCTGGCCCGGGTCCGGAATCCGGACCTGTCCCCCGCGCTGGCCAGCCAGGTCTATGTATGCCGCGCGCCGACCGAGACACCGACCGGACGCTTCCTCGGGGCGGCGCACATCCAGCGGCTGCTGCGCGAACCTCCCTCGACGCTCGTCAGCGGCGTCGTCGACGACCAGGTGCAGCCGCTCCGTCCGGATACGCCGCTGGCGGAGGTGACCCGCACGCTGGCTACCTACAACCTCGTAGCCGCGGCCGTCGTCGACGAGGCGAACCGGCTCGTCGGCGCGGTGACGGTCGACGACATCCTGGACGCTTTGCTGCCCCACGACTGGCGGGAGGAGGGCCGGCATGGCTGAGCGTCGCCGGCTCAGGCTGGACCAGCCGAAGGGAGCCGGCCGGCGATTTGCCTCGCCGATCGATGCCGAAACCTTTGGCCGATACTCCGAGCGGTTGGCCAGATTCTTCGGAACGGCGAGATACCTCGTCATCCAGACCGGCCTCGTGATCCTCTGGATCGCCGTCAACGTCTACCTCGGGCAGCACAGCGCCTTCGACAAATATCCGTTCATCCTGCTGAACCTCGCGTTTTCCACGCAGGCCGCCTATGCCGCTCCCCTGATTCTGCTGGCGCAAAACCGGCAGGCCGACCGTGACAAGGTGTCGATCGAGCACGACCGCGCGCAGAACCAGCGATCCATCGCCGACATGGAATACCTCGCGCGTGAGGTAGCGGCGATCCGGATCGCGCTCGGCGACGTGGCGACACGCGACTTCGTCCGGTCGGAGATCGCCAAGCTGGCCACGGAGGCGAGCCGAGCCGACGAGGCCGAGCGCGCTCGATCATCGAATTCGACGTAACGCCGGCCAGCGACTGGGAGCGCACGCAGCGGCTGGACGGCCGGGCGCTCGTCGCGGCGATCAACGCCACGTCGGGTGAGCGGCTCGGCTATGTCGCCGATGCGGTGGGCGGTGAGGTCGGAGCCTGCTTGGTGCGGCTCGACGGCGCGACGGACGGCGGGCTGACCCGAAGGGGAGCGGGCATCGCCGATCGCTTGCCGACAGTACGCCGCGTGCTCGACGCGCTGCGCTCGCGCGGCTACCCGGCGCCGACGTACCTGCTCGAGGTCACCACCCCGGACGGTGGCGTCGCCGTCGTACAGGAACGCGTCGACGGCACAACGATTCCGCTTGGGCTCAGCGTCCGAATTTCAGTGCAGAGTTTCGAGGGCGGCGAGGTAGGCCTCGCTATAGGTCGGGAATTGGGCGACCTGGTCGAGCAGCACCGGGAGTGGGATGCGCGCGCGGATGGCCAGGGCGGCTTGGTGGATCCATTCGCTGGCCAGCGGGGCGACGGCGTAGGCACCGAGGAGCCGCTGCTCGCTGCGATCGGCCAGCAAGCCGAGGGTGCCTCGTGGTTCTTTTTCGAAGGTCCAGGGGCGGGCGATGCTGTCGGCGAGGTCAAGCTCGGCGGTGATGACGTCATGTCCGGCAGTCCGCGCGGCGGCGGCGGTCCTGCCGACTGCGGCGATCTCCGGTTCACCGAACACGACGCGTGGAATCCGTCGTAGTTGGCGACCCGGTGGTGCCCGAGGATGGTGTCGGCGGCGACGCGGGCTTGGTACATGCCGACATGGGTGAAGGGCATGACCGCGGTGACGTCGCCGATCGCCCACAGCCCGGCTCCGGCATGGCACGAGTCGTCGATCGGGATCGCGCCACGCTGATCGATGGTGATTCCGGTGCGGTCCAGGTCGAGGTCGGCTGTGCGCGGTCGGCGACCGGCGCCGATGATGATGACGTCGACCCGCACCTCGTTGCCGTCCGTGAGGGTGACGACGGTGTCGCCGCCTTCGCGGCGTGCCCGACGGGCGGTGGTGCCGGTGTAGATGCTGACGCCGGCGTCGGCCAGTTGCGCGGCCACGAGTTCGCCGACTCGGGTGTCCTCCCGGTCGAGCAGTCGATCCGCGGACTGCACGATGGTGACCTGGGTTCCGAACCGCGCAAGGAAGGTACTTAGTTCGACCCCGACTGCGCTGCCGCCGATCATCAAGGCTCGGCGGGGGATGTCGGTGAGGGTGGTTGCTTCGCGGTTGGTCCAGACCGGCACGTCGCCAGGCCGTCGATCGAAGGAACAATCGGTTCGCTGCCGGTGGCGATAATGACGTTGTCCGCCGTCAGTTCGCGATCGTTGACGGTGACGGTCCGGGGGCCGGTGAAGGCGGCGTGGCCTTTGACAACGGTGATGCCCTGCCCCTGGTATCCGGTCACCTGGGCGGAGTCGTCGAGGTGGCGGACCATGTAGTCGCGGTAGTCACGCAGATCGGCCCAGTCCAGCTCCGGGGTGGTGACGCCTTGGGCACGTTCGGCTTCGGTGTAAGCCTCCGGCGCCCGCAGCAATGTTTTTGGATGGGATGCAGGCCCAGTAGGCGCATTCGCCGCCGCTCAGTTCGGCTTCAACGACCGCGACTCGCCGGCCCCCGTCGTGCAGCCGGCCGACGGCGGACTCGCCGGCGGGTCCGGTTCCGATCACGATGACGTCGAACTGTTCGCTCACGATGTTCTCCCTGTACGTCGATCGGCTTTGGTGGTGCCACTCACCGTCGGCTCGGATGCGGTGTCGGTCGTTGCAGTGTGCTGCGCTGTCGTACTCAGCGCGCCTGAGCCTGCAGGGTGGCAGCAGTCCTCGGGCGCGTTGTTTCCCGGGTTGACCCGCCGTTGACGGGATCGGACGGCGAGACCGACCACAATCACTAGCGCGAGGACGATGGCGGCGGCCAGCGCGGTTTGAGCAGTGTGGGCTTGCAGCCAGCTCGTCGTGTCGGCGGACCAGTGATCGATACTGCCCAGACCGTGCCCGACTGGTGCACGGCCGGTGACGGCAGGCCACCAATACACCGCCACATAGGCACCGGTCAGCACCAGCAGCGTTGCGGTGATCCGAGCTTGCTGGCGGGCCAGACCGCGCACCCACCGGGTCAGCGCGGCACCGGCGAGCGCGGCTGGAGCTGATAACACCAGCAGCAGCGCCACGGACCCGGCAGCGTAGGCGGCAAACACCCACAGCTGTCCGGCCAAGCCGGCAGTGGCCTGGGCTTGGGCGATTACGGCGAGCAATACCCCGAACGTGCAGGCTAGTGAGGCGGTGGCGTAGCCGACCCCGAACAATGCCCAGCGGATCGGTCCGTTGGCGGTGTGGGCGCTGGCAGGTCCGCGCAGCGTGGGAAGTCGTAGGCGCGGTCCACGGCCGGTGAATCCGATCAGTCCGAGCAAGACGAGCACTACTCCGATGATGAACCCAAGCCACGGTGCGGCGCTGATCAGCTCGTGCGCGCCAGCGCTGATCGCCAGCCCAGCCGCGGTGAGCGTAACGGCGAACCCGATTGCGAGCGCCGTCCCAGTGCCCAGTGCCCCTGCCAGGCGGCGGGTCAGCGGTGCGTCGGGTTGATCGGCGACGGTGTGGGTGAGGTAGGCGGGCAGCAGCGCGAACCCGCACGGGTTGACCGGCGCGAGCAGGCCCCCGGCGAAGGCGAGGGTGAGCAGCCCGCTCACGTCGCCCCGCTCACCGCAGTCACGATCGCGTTCGAACCCGGGTTGATCGCGCGGTACGTGACCTTGCCCGCGGAGTCGATGATGATCACAGTGCTCAACGCGGTGACGTTGTATTTGGCGAGCAGGGCGGCTTTGGCGTCGATCATGGTCGGCAGGCCCTTGGCGTCGACATAGTCGAGGAAGCTGGTCAGGGTCCGTTGCCGGGACCCCGGGGTCCAGGTCCACAGCCAGGAACGCGGCCTTGTCCCCGACCGCGTGCGAAGCCCGCGCCACCGCCTTAGTCGCCGCCGAGCAGTCCGCGCAGCTAATCGAGATGAACACCAGCACGCTGGGCTTGCCGCTGGGCACCCGCACGGTCGTACCGTCGATGGTCGTCAACACAGCCGACTCGGTGCCCTGGGTCGGCGCGGGACTTCCGGTCAACCGTCGAGGACGCGGACTGGGTGCCAGCCGCGGTGTGAGTGGCTCCGCTGCCGCAGGCGGCGAGGATAAGGGCAGTTGCAGCGAGCGCCACGGTGGCACCGATGCGCCGGCCCGGACGAAACGTGGATCCGATCATCGGGGCATCCCCTTCCCGGTTCGGTCCTGGTGTGCTGGCCCCGACGTGTCGTGCCCTTCCGGGCGGCCGGTGAGAGGCGCGCGGCAGCCGTCCGTTCGGTTGCCGGCGCGGCGTTGCCTGTGCCGGACGATCGTGTAGGCAACGGCCAGCACCACGAGTGCCGCGCCACCGCTGATCAGCCACGGACTGCGCACCACGCCGCCAATCCCAGATAAGGCCCCGCCGGCTAACAGCGCCGGACCGGCGCAGCACAGGACGGCGGCCACACCGACGCCGATTTTGGCGAGGATCCCAGCCGGGGACGGCCCGCGCGGCTCGCTCATGAGGACGCCACGCTCTCTGCTGGTGTCGGCGCGATGCGCACACACGCGGCCAGCGCGGCTGCGTTGTCCGCGGCGAGCGAGCGGGCCAGCATCACCAGGTCGGCCACCCGGGGGTCAGCCACCTTGTAGTGGGCGAAGCGGCCGTCGCGGCGCACCTGCACGTAGCCGCAGTCGGCCAGGCAGGCCAGATGGCTGGACACGCGGCCCTGCGACAGGCCGGCGTGGGCGACACACTCGCTGACGGTGTGTTCCTCGGCGAGCAGGAACTCCAGCAGGCGCAGCCGGGTCGGGTCGGACAGCGCGCGGAAGAACCTGGCCACCATCTCCACCCCGCTATCGGTGTCCGGCAGGAACGCCAGACTCGGATCGACTCGACGGATCACGCCGCACCCCACATCTCGCGTATTCGCTTCAACGGATACGACTGTACTATCCTCATATCTGTTGAAACAAATATGAGCGCAGGATGGTTCACCCGCGAAGGACGAGCCGAAGCCCGACTGTGCGGAAGGCGAGGGACGTGTCAATGACCTACGACTTGGCGATCATCGGGTCCGGGGGGGCCGCGTTCGCAGCCGCGATCACCGGGACCGGTACGGGCGCGAAGTTGGTGATGATTGAGCGCGGCCGGGTGGGCGGCACCTGTGTGAACGTCGGATGCGTGCCGTCCAAGGCGCTGCTCGCGGCTGCCGACGCTCGCCACGTCGCCGCCACGCAGGCCTTCCCCGGCATCGAGACCACGGCCGGGCCGGTGGACCCGGCCGCGCTGATCGGCGGCAAGGGCGCCCTGGTCAACCAACTTCGGGCCGACAAGTACATCGACCTGGCCGCCGAGTACGGGTGGCAGATCCTGGACGGCGCCGCCACCTTCACCGACGGCCCGGTCCTCGACGTCACCCTCGCCGACGGCGGCACCCGACGCATCGAGGCCGACCAGTACCTGATCGCCACCGGGTCCACGCCGTGGGCCGCCACGATCGAGGGCCTGGAGCAGGCCGGCTACCTCAGCTCGACGACCGCCATGGAACTCCAGCGACTGCCCGCCTCGATGATCGTGCTCGGCGGCGGGTACGTCGGGCTGGAGCAGGCGCAACTGTTCGCCCGGCTCGGCACCGACGTCACCGTCCTGACCCGCTCCCGGCTGGCCTCCTTCGAAGAACCGGAGATCAGCGTGGCCCTGCAAAGCCTCTTCGCTGACGAAGGCATCAGCGTGCACACCGGCACGACGGTCGTCGCCGTCACTCGTGACGCCGACGGTTACACCGTGACCGCCGCCGCCGGCGGACAGCTGCAGCGCCTGCACGCCGAGCAGCTGCTGGTGGCCACCGGCCGACGACCAGCCACCACCGGCCTGAACCTCGACAGGGTCGGCGTGAAGACCGGCAATCGCGGCGAGATCGTCGTCGACGAGCGGCTGCGCAGCAGCAACCCGCGCGTCTGGGCGGCCGGTGATGTCACCGGCGGCCCGCAGTTCGTCTACGTCGCCGCCGCCCAAGGCGCGCTGATCGCCGACAACGCCCTGTCCGGCGCCGACCGCACCCTGGACTACACCGCCCTACCACGCGTCACCTTCACCAGCCCCCAGATCGCCTCCGTCGGGCTCACCGACGCCCGAGCGGTCGCCGCCGGACTGCGCTGTGACTGCCGGGTGCTGCCGTTGGAACACGTGCCACGCGCGCTGGTCAACCGCGACACCCGCGGCCTGATCAAGATCGTCGCCGAAGCCGGCACCGGGCGCCTACTCGGCATCCACGCACTCGCCGACGGCGCCGGCGATGTGATCACCGCCGCCGGGTACGCGCTCAGTGCGGGCATGACCGTGCAGCAACTCGCCACCGGCTGGGCGCCCTACCTGACCATGGCCGAAGGACTCAAACTCGCCGCCCAGACTTACACCCGCGATGTCACCAAACTGTCCTGCTGCGCCGCCTGAGCGGCCCTCCCCGCTGGGCCAACCACCCGAGAGGAAATCGACGATGACTTCCCAGGTAGAAGAACTCGGCGTCCGGCTCGACGCCGCCTTCAAGGCCACCGGCTCCGCGGCCGATCTGCGCGCGCTGACCCAGCCGTTGCTCAAACTCCTCACGGCCGGCCAGCCTGTGAGCGCCGAGCAACTCGCCGCCGCCACCGGCAGGTCCGTGAAGCAAATAGCCGACTCGCTGCCCGGCATGCCCAGCATCGAACTCGACGAGCAAGGTCGAGTCGTCGGCATGGGCATCACGCTCAACCCCACCCCGCACCGGTTCGAGGTCGACGGCACCCACCTCTTCACCTGGTGCGCCTTGGACACGCTGATCTTTCCCGCCCTGATCGGGCGCACCGCGCACGTCAGCTCGCCATGCCACGCCACCGGAGTACCGGTCAGACTGACCGTCAACCCCGACGGCGTCTGCGACGTCACCCCGAGCACCGCCGTCGTATCGATCGTCACACCGGACGATGTCTCCGCGATCCGAACCTCGTTCTGCAACGAGGTGCACTTCTTCGCATCCACCGACGCCGCCGACACCTGGCTTGCCGCGCATCCCGCCGCAACCGTCCTGCCCGTCAACGACGCCTTCACTCTGGGCCAGGCCATGGCCGCGAAGCAGTTCACCGGCGACGGTTCGGCCGGCTGCTAAACCAGGCGGCTGCGACTCGGCCGGCCGCCTGGGTGGCCGCCGTTCTTTCCATCGCTCCCGACTACGGCGGGGCGGGACAGCCGCCCCTACCGGGTGCGTACGTTGCCGGCCGGATCGGCCGACGTGACGCCACACTCCCTCCGACTACGGCGCCCGCAGCGACCGTCGCACCGCAGCCCCTCGCCACGTCGCCGGTGCGAGACAATGCTCGGACGGGCGGCGAGCGCGGCCCGGTCAGGGGTCACGCGATGACAGCGCACGTAGTGGTGGAGAACGCACAGTCCGGCCGGTCGGAGTGCTGGTGCTGCGGCGTGATCGATGATCCGGCCAAGCTGGTGCACCTTGGCAACCATCCCGAGGTGACGGTCTGCACCCGCTGCGCTCACTCGATAAGCAAGTGGGCCGGGGAGATCGAAGACCAATCTCGGACCGGCATTGCGGTGCGGGCCCGCGATGTGTTCCGCAGGTTACGCGAGACCGTGGTTGAACGCGGCTGGCACCGAAGTCGCCTTATCGGTCGCCCGCTGCGCTGGCTGGGCAAGCACACGCCCTGACCATCGTGTCGCGCAACGCAGCGAGCCCGAGTCCAGCTGAGCCGGCTGGCAGAATCGATCCGGCATCTCCTGGACTGGCTGGCCTACACGGGAATCGCCAGACCAGGTGCGCCGAGCTCGGACGTCACAGCGTCAGGGTAATAGCGGGCCAGCAGATCCAACCCGATCCGGGCGCGGCGCACCCGCTCCCGGCCGAGCGCGATGGCCGTCGGCTCGAGATGGGTGCCGCTGGGATAGATGTTGGGCGCGTTGCGCAGCCCGAATTTCACGTATACCGGCGCCGCCACCCGCACGATCTCGGCGATCTCGAAGTGGCGGACAAAACCCCCGGTGTCATCCGGCGCCTCGACGTAGATGTCGAGCGGGAGGTCGACCGCCGTCCGGACGGCGGCGAGCTGCGCCAGGGACAGGTCCGTCGGCACGTTGTAGGTGCTCGCGCCGTGCCGCTCGGCCAGCCGGATCGAGGCCGGATTGGCCATGCCCATCTGCACGCTGACCTTGAACTGCAGGTCGTCCGGCAGTAGCTCTCCGCGCGCTCGAGCGGCCACGTCGAGCGCGCCCAGGTCCGTCATCAGGACGCTGCGGAACCCGTGCTCGGCGGTGCGGCGGACATCCTCGAGGAGGTGCACCAGCTGCTCGGTGCCGCGGGCCTGCGACGGCAACGCGCCGGCGGCCGAGGCAACCGACGCGGCGCCGGTGTCCCACCCGGCCAGCGGCCGGGCGAACAGGCTGACCTCGACCGTGCGCTCGCGTGCCGCGGTCGCCCAGCCGGCCAGCTCCGCGTCGGTATGCAGCATCCCGCCGCTGCCCTGCGAGACACGGTGGATGCGCACACCGAGCTCGTCCGCGGTCTCCAGCACGGCGGCGAAGACGTTCGGTCCCTCGACGCTCGGGATCTCGACGCGATATTGCGCACCGTCCGGAAAGCGCTTCGTGCTGGCCGGCAGGTCGCCGAGGTCCCTTGCCGGCAGTCCGAGCGATGTCAGGAACTCTCGCGTCGCGTCCACTCCTCGCCTCTCCTCGTCCTCGACCGACACTTTAACCAGTCGCTGCCGGGCACCGGCGTCAAGCCTTGACCGCCCCGGTCGCGAGATCCTGGATGTAGTAACGATGGTTTGTCTGGATCGAGACCGGCTCTGCGGAAAAGCGTACGGTCTCACCACCGCGTGGATAGGTCAGCCTCGGGCGATCTTGGACACCAGCTGCGTCCCAGGAATGAGCGGCATCTTCACCTTGATCCGCGGGTGGATCGCACTGAATCGCTGCGCCGTCGCCGTCGGCCCCTGCCCGGATGTCCGAGCGGACCTAGAGACTGGTCCCCGTTGCATTCACACCGAATTGTGGGGACGGCGCCGGTCCGATCGACATCGGCGTGCCGGCCGGGATCCAGACCCGCATCGGGCCCGCCCCGCGATTGGCCCACCCGAAATACGGCACCGCCACGAGCTCGCGACCCCCGGCGTCGCGCGCCGTCACGGTCACCACCCCGCCGAGCAGATCCGCCCGCCAGCGTTCGGACAGGGGCCCGGCATCGAGCCGCACGTCGCCGAGCGCCGGTCCGGCGGGCTGGTCGGCTTGCTCGAGGCAGTAGACCAGCGGTCCCCGCTCGATCGCGACCGAGCCGCGGATCGCGTCGATGCGGTCGTCGGCGGTGGTCAGGCGGGCCGGCCCGGGCAGCGCGAGCCGCAGCCGGTCACCGGACCGCCAGCGGCGGCGGATGGTGGCGTAGCCGTCGACAGGATGCAGGGGCTCGCCGTCGAGCGTCGCGCCGGCGCACCAGGTCGGGACGCGCAGGGCCAGCGCGATCTCGGCATCCGGTGCCGCCTGCACGAGAAGCTCGACGTCTCCCGACCAGGGGTAGTCGGTCGTTACTTCGAGGGTGAAGGCACCGCGGGCGAGATCGGCGCGGAATCGGCCCGCGGCGTACTGGTGCACCTGCAGCCCGGTGTCGTCCTGCGTCGCGAGATAGCTCCCGACGGAGGCGAGCATCCGCATGATGTTGGGAGGGCAGCACGCCGTACCGAACCACGGGCGCCGGCCGTTGATCGGATCCCGAGCGTCGTCAGCGACCGTGCCCTCCCGGAGTTGCAGGGTGTTGACGTAGAAGAACGCGTCGCCGGCCAGGGACAGGCCGGGCAGCACGGCGTTGAAAAGGGTGCGCTCGATCAGGTCGGCGTAACGCACATCGCCCGTGGCCAGCAGCATCCGCCAGCTCCACTGGACGCTGCCGATGGCCGCGCAGGTCTCGCAGTAGCAGCGGTCGGGGGCAAGCTCGTAGGGAGCGCCGAAGGACTCGCCCTCCCAGCGGGAGCCCATCCCACCGGTGAGATAGGTCTTGCTCGCCACCGTCGCCTCCCACTGCCGGGACAACGCATCGGTCAGGGTGTCGTCACCGGTCTCCAGGGCCAGATCGGTTGCGCCGGCGGCGAAGTAGACCGCCCGCACCGCGTGTCCCTCCAACGACGTCGCGTCCCGTACCGGCACCCGGTCGGAGAAATAGGCGGCCCGCCCGGACCCGCGATCGTTCAGCCGATGCCCCCGGGCCTCGACAAAATAGGCGGCCAGCTCGAGGTACGGCCGGTGCTGGGTCGTGCGATACAGCTCGACGAGGGCGGTCTCGATGACCGGGTGCCCGTCGATGTCGTGCCGCCTATCGGTCCCGAAGGTATCGAGAAGGTGGTCGGCGAAGCGGCGGGCGACCTCGAGCAGGACGGTGTGACCTGCGGTGCGGTAGGCCGCCACCGCGGCCTGGATGAGGTGCCCGCCGCAGTAGAGCTCGTGGCTCCAGGGCAGGTCGGCGTAGCGCTCCGCGTGGCCCAACTGCACATAGGTGTTCAGGTAGCCGTCGGCATCCTGCGCGGCCGCGATGACCGCGGCGTAGCCATCCAGGCTCGCCAGCAACGCCGTGGACGGGGCCCGGCCGTACTCCCACGCCACCGCCTCGAGCCACTTGTAGACGTCCGAGTCGAGGAAGAGCGGCCCCGGATACTTGTACGCCGTGTCCCCGGCCGCCACCCGTCGGAAGTTCTCGATGTTGCCGGCGGCCTCGAGCCGCTCGGCACCCTGCGGGATGGTGACCTCGGCGTTGACCTGCTGCCACCGGCCCCAGAATCCAGAGAGAGCCGGCGGGTTGCCGCCGAGTGGCCGCCGGCGGGCCGCCGGAGTGGCCGCGGCCTCGACGGGGCCGCCACCGGGCGGCGGGTTGGGTACGTCGCTCATGCCGGCACTCCTCGGGCGGTCCGATCTGGAAATTGAAGGCAGTCCCTCCGCGCCGAAGACTACGACCCGAGTGCCGTTTCGCCGCCCCGGGTCTCACGAGCGTCGATCAGAGTCCCGGCGATCTGGGCCGCACCGTCGCGCGGCACCTGCCCGCGGCCATTGACGGCGTACCGCAGCAAGGGATCGAGCGGGTCACCCCCGGAACTCAACCACCGACCGCGCAGACGACGAGCGGGCGGCCGAAGGTTGTGTGCACTCCTGGTGACCACAAAGGGCGCAGCATCTGCTCGCTGTCGACCTCGACCCCACACGTCGCGACGAGGTTGTCGTCGAGGTCGAGCAGGTCGGCCTCGCGCAATGGCCACGGTCGATGCTGGTTGGGCACCCAGATCGTGCGGCCGACGACCCGGCTGTGCAGGCCCCAGCGCGAGGTCAACCACACCTCGACCGGCGTGGGTTGCGCTGGTGGGCCGAGGTTGATGCGGATCGTGCTCTCAGCGTGATCGGCGCGGTCGGGCCAGCGCCGGTGCGAGCGGTAGGTGAGAATGTCGCCGCGGCGTCGTGCGCTCATCGCAGCCCACGTGTAGGGCAGGCCCAGAGCGGTGCGAGCCAGCAGCACAGTAGCGAGGCGGGTCGCCTCGAGAGTGAGGAATACGATGCCGTGGCGGTCCCGGTCGTCCACGGAGTACAGCCGGACGTTGGTCTCCAAAAAAGAGCCGACGTAGGGCGCCCTCAGGCGCCCCGGTCCCGCTCCTCGCATGTGGAACGGCACGAGTCCGACGTACGTCGCGCCGTCGAGGACGTCTGGTCGGGTTCCGGGCGGGAACAGAGACGCGACGTGCCGCGGGTCGATCGGCCAATGCAGAAACGTTAGGTCGTGCCAGTCCTGCGCCGAGAGCACCCGCCCGGGCAGCGGCGGGGCGAGCCGTTCGAGGGGCATGTGCTCATCCTGCGCGCTGCTCGGCGACGCCGCTGCGGGGCGGGCCCGCACAAAGACGACACTGGGCTCATGTGTTCACAGCGAACCGACTCCGATCACCCCGGGCCCAGGGCAGGAATCGGTGTGGGACAGGCGCGCCCGCAGGAGGGCGGGTGCTACGGCGGACGGATCACCGATGAGGTGGTCGGTCCGTTCAAGGGGGCCCTGGCAGCGCCGGATGGTGACGGCAAGTCGGCCGCATCCAGGGTTATCGGCTATCGGTGCACGTGGGCGATGACGGCGCAGGCGGCGCGGGCGCCGGAGACCAGAGCTCCTTGGATGGATGGGGTATCGCGATGATCGCCCGCGACGAACAGCCCGCCACGCAGGTGGACCGGCTGGCGCAGCGACTGCATGGCGGGCATGGCCGGCAACGCATGCGGCAAGGGGTAGGTCATCTCGTGCTGCCATCCGGACGGGTCGCCGCCGTAGATGCGGCCGGCGTGGACCCGGACTTGCGAACGAGTTCGTCCCCGTGCGCGCCCAGCACGGTGCAGGCGATCAAGGAGCCTCTGTCGCTGTAGCTGGGCGCGACGTTGGACACGACGGCCGTGTTGATCACCGGGCCGGTCCGATCGCCGTCCACATGCAGCAGCCTGCACACGGTCGGAGCATGCTCGCTGCTGAAGTAGTAGGTGGTGAGCGCATTCATGGTCGGCGTGGGCAGGCCACACAACCTGGCGGCGGTCACCGGGTCCGCGGCGACCAGCACCGCCCTCGCGTCAACGGCGCCATTTTCGGTGTGCACGGTGTTACCTGACAGCGCGGTGACCCGGACGCCGGTCAGCAGTGTCCCGGGCGCCAGCCGGGCAGCCAGCTGGTCACCGATGGCTCGCATGCCGTGTGCCGGTAGGGCGGGCGTGCCACGCACGAATGCCCGCACGAACAGCTCGGCGACCCGTCGTGACCCGGAGAGGTCGGCGTCGGCGAGTACGCCGCCCAGAAACGGTGCCAGCACAGTGTCACCCAGGCGATGGTCCAGACCGCGACGGTGCAGAAATTCGAAGAAGGGTTCGTCGCGGCCGGACTTTATCCAGCTCGCGGGACCGTAGCCCACCCTCGCGGCCCAGCGGGCCGCAGCGAATTTCTCCCGCCACGAGCCGACCGGCGCTCTCAGCGTGCCGGGCAAGCTGGCCGGCCAGCGCAGCGGGTCGCCCAGCACGTGCAGCCGCCCGTCGAGGCGCACTGCAACTCCCGGCGCGAACGGCTGCAGATGCAATGCCTCGAGGTCGAGCAGCCGCGCGACCGCCGGATAGGCCGGGTTGAGCAGCTGGAAGCCGCGATCGAACCGCAGCCCATCCCGCACGTCGGTCCGAACCCGACACCGGGTGCGTCACTGGCCTCGAGCAACCGCACCGACAGGCCACCACCCTGTAACTGCACCGCCGCAGTCAGCCCGGCCAGCCCAGCGCCGACCACCACCACGTCCAGCCTCTCGGCCACCGCGCGCCTCCACTTGACCTGGTCGCATCCGGCCAGCGGCGATGCCGCCTCAATGGACGCCGCCTCAATGGACGCCGCCTCAATGGACGTTAGCCGTACGGAGACGGCGCCCCGCGTCCGCTGCGTGTCGGATCGCTGACGGTCGACGTAAGCAGCTACGCCGGTTCGGTCGTCGTCCTCGGCTGACAGAGCCGCGAGACGGCCCGCCTAGCATGGAGAGATGCAGCCCGCGCCCGACCGGATCCGCGCCGCCCTCGCCACGGTCAACGATCCCGAGATCCGTCGTCCCATCACCGACTTGGACATGGTGAAGGACGTGCGGATCGATGGCGGCGACGTGACCGTCGAGCTGTGGCTGACGGTCGCCGGCTGTCCGATGCGCGACACCCTCACCCGCGACGTCACGAGGGCCGTCTCGACGGTCGACGGGGTGATCGGCGTACGCGTGGTGATGGACGTCATGAGCGCCGAGCAGCGCCAAGCCCTGCAGCACAAGCTGCGCGGTGGCGCGGCCGAGCCGGTCATCCCGTTCGCGCAGTCCGAGTCGCTGACGAAGGTCTACGCCGTAGCCTCCGGCAAGGGTGGCGTCGGGAAGTCCAGCGTGACGGTCAACCTCGCCGCGTCCCTCGCCGCCAACGGGCTGTCCGTCGGCGTCCTCGACGCCGACGTCTACGGGCACAGCGTGCCCCGCATGCTCGGCGCCACCGCCCGGCCGACGCAGGTCGAGCAGATGATCATGCCGCCGACCGCCAACGGCGTGAAGGTGATCTCCATCGGCATGTTCGTCGAGGGCAACCCCGCAGTCGTCTGGCGCGGGCCGATGCTGCACCGGGTCCTGCAGCAGTTCCTGGCCGACGTCTTCTGGGGCGACCTCGACGTCCTGCTGATGGATCTGCCGCCCGGCACCGGCGACATCGCGATCTCCCTGGCACAGCTGGTCCCGTCGGCCGAGATCCTGGTGGTCACCACACCGCAGCTGGCCGCCCGTGAGGTGGCCGAGCGGGCCGGCAGCGTCGCATTGCAGACGCACCAGCGGATCCGGGGCGTCGTCGAGAACATGGCGGGGCTGCCCTGCCCGCACTGCGGCGAGCTGATCGACGTCTTCGGCTCGGGCGGTGGCTCGGCGGTCGCCGACTCCCTCACGCAGCTCACCGGTGCGTCGGTGCCGTTGCTCGGCTCGATCCCGATCGACGTCCGCCTGCGCGAGGGGGGCGACACCGGCACGCCGCTCGTGCTCGCCGATCCGGACGCGCCGGCCGCGCTCTCGCTGCGTAAGATCGCCGACGAGCTCGCCACCGCCGCGCGCGGACTGGCCGGCCGTTCGCTCGGGATCTCACCGGCCTGAACGTCGGCGCCGGCGAGCCCTCAGGTGGCGTCCGTGTCGTACGGCGCCCGCTCGCCCGTCTTGAGCGGGCTCTGGTCCCCGGTGGACTCCGATGCGGCCGCGTCGTCGCCGGCCCAGCCCGCCTCGAGCTCTCGCTGGTCGGCCTCGTCGAACGGGTCGTCGAGATCATCGAGCAGGTGCTTGCGGACGAAGGCCTTCGGGTTGAGATCCTGCAGGTCGATGTCGCCGAACTCGGGGCCGAGCTCGGATTTCAGCTGGGTCCGGGCGCCCTGGGCGAGGTCGCGGACCTGCCTGAGCATCTTGGCCGCGTCCTTGGCGAGGTTCGGCAGCTTGTCCGGCCCGAAGATGATCAGCGCGATGACGGCGAGGATCATCAGCTCGCCCCAGCCGATCGAGTTGAACACCGCATCCTCCTGCCGTCGCGGCCGCTGATTCGACAACACGACCGCTCTGACAGCCTAACCCGCCGCCCTACCGGTGCTAGCCAGTGCCGAGTTTGACCTTCACGGTCTTCTTCTCGGTCCCCCGCTCGACCACGACCGCGACCGTTTCGCCGACATCGTGCTTGTCGACGAGCACGACAAGGGACTCATAGGAGAGCACCGGCTTGCCGGCGACCGAGACAATGACATCGCCCTCCTTGATGCCCGCCCTGTCGGCCGGGCCGCCGGCGGTGAGCGCGACCACCTGCGCGCCATCTCCGCCGCGCCGGCCGGCGTCAGTGACCGACCGGGCGTTGACGCCGATCGTCGGGTGCGGCACGGTCTCGCCACGGATCAGGGCCTGCGCCACCTCGCGGGCGGAGTCGATCGGGATCGCGAAGCCGATGCCGACGTTGCCGGACTGGCCCTGGCCCGACGCGGCCGGCGCGATCGCCGTATTGATGCCGATGACCGCCCCGGCGGCGTTGACCAAGGCGCCACCGGAGTTGCCGGGGTTGATCGCCGCGTCGGTCTGCACCGCGTCGATGACGGCGTCGGTGTCGCTGCCCTCACCGGACAGGTGCACCGGCCGGTCGAGGGCGCTGACGATGCCGGCGGTCACTGTACCGGCCAGGCCGAACGGTGACCCGATCGCGATCACGGTGTCACCGACGATGAGCTGGCTCGAATGTCCGAGCGTGGCGACGACGAGGTCCGAGCGATCCACCTTGATCACGGCAAGGTCGCTCTTGGGGTCGCGTCCGACGATGCGGGCCGGCAGCGAGACATGGTCGTTGAAGACGGCGCGGACCTTGCCCTTGCCGTCGGCGGCCATCGAGACGACGTGGTTGTTGGTCAGGACGTAGCCGTTCTTGGCGATCACCACGCCGGACCCGGTGCCCTCTGCGTCCTGCCCGCTGACCTGGATCGATACCACCGACGGGAGCACCCGCCTGGCGATGCCGGCAACCGAGCCCGGCGCTCGCTGGACCGTGGGATCGGCCGTGGTCAGCGTCGCGTGCCGATCGAAGAGCGGGCTGTTGCTGGCTTGTGCCGCGAGAAAGAAGCCGAGCGCACCACCGCCGCCGGCAAGGATCAGGCCGGCGAGAAGGATGACGGCGAGGCCGCCCAGCGGCGGGCGGGAAATACCCCACCGGCGGCGGGCCCGCCCCGCGGCCGAACCGGACTCCAGAAGATCCTCGTCCTCGTCCGGGTGCGCTGCCCCGCCAGCGTCGAAGCTGGCCGGCTCGCCCAGATGCGACGGTGAGCCCGGGTCGCGCCACGGATCGGTGCGGGCCCCGGGCGCCCACCAGGGCGACTCGGGTTCACGGGTCGGCCGCCGCCGATCGGTCCCTGGGAAGCTGCCGTTGACACCGTCCGGACGGCCGTACGCCGCCCGCACGATCGGCGGTGGTTCGGGCGTACGCCGCGGCTGGGCCGGCGCGGGGCGCTGGCGGGGGTCGAACGCGCCGGCCGAACCGGATCGTCCGAACGCCTCCTCGGCGCCGGCCGGGATCGGCGGCTTGCGGATCTTCGCCGGCGGCGGGGACCGGTGCCGCCACGGGTTGTCGGCTCCCGGTGGGGGCGCCTTGAACGCGTCGTCCCGCATCGGCTCGGCCGGCACGGGAGGGGCGGTCGGCTCACGGCCGGGCGGATTGCCGACGCGGTCCTCGCCGCTGGATCCGTCACTCATTGCAGAAGTGCGCCCTCCTCGGCATACGCCGGTGCGCGGACGCCGGCCGGTGGGTCCTCAGGCGGGCATCGCGGACGTCACGACGGTACGCCGCGACGGTATCGCGCGTTGTGACGGCGCCCGCACTCCCGCGGTTGCACGAAGGACCGGTCCGCCGGCGCCGGTCAACCGATCGAGGCCCGCAGCAGACTGACCGTGACCGTGCGCACGGCGGGGGCCGGACGCCGGTCGCCGGCGGCGACGGCCGCGAGCAGGTCGGCGTCGACGGAGGTCGAGCCCGCTCCCGCGGTCGGCGAGGAGGAGGGCGGGCTCGGGTCGCCCGGCAGCGACGAGCCCGATTGGGAGCTGGCCGCGATCCCGGCAAACGCGATCATGCCGGCCGCGACACCGACGATCGCACCGGCGAACCCGCGGCGCATCCGCACGCCGGCCACGGCGGAGGCGGCGGTACCGGACGGGTCCGTCGTGGCAATGCCGCGTCCGATGCGGTCGAGCGCGCAGGACGGGATGCCGGTGGGAATGGTGCCCAGCTTGAGCAGCAGGTCATCGGGCAGGTCGGGAGCGAAGGTGCCACCAAGGGTCTGCTTGTCCGCGCGGACGCGGTCGACCGCGGCCCAGCACTCCGGACAGGACGCAACGTGCTCGGCGGCGCGGGCCGAGGCAGGCAGCGGCAACTCCCGGTCGACGTAGCTGACGACCGCGTCAGTCGAGAGGTGGGCGATCTGGCTCACGCGCCGAGCAATCCCGGGTTGAGGTTGGGCGCACCGCGGCGCCGGGTGCGGGCCTTGACCGCCACGGTGGCGGCCGGCGCGGCGGCACCGTCGGCGTACGCCGGGCTGGTGACGACCTCGGGCGCCCGGTGGGCCAGCGCCTCGCGGAGAGCGAGCCGGCCCCGGTGAATCCGCGAGCGGACCGTACCGAGCTTGATGCCGAGGGTGTCGGCGATCTCCTCGTAGGTGAGGCCCTCGATGTCGCACAGGACGACGGCGACCCGGAAGTCCGGCGGGAGCGCGTCGAGCGCGTCCTGGATGTCGTAGTCGAAATGGGCGTCGCTGTAGGCCTGCTCGGGACTCGGCCCACGGCTCGGCAGGGCGCCGCCCTGCTGGCCGGCCGGGTCGTCCGGGAGCGCGTCGAAACGGATCCGCTGGCGCCGGCGGGCGAGGTCCAGGAAGAGGTTGGTGGTGATCCGGTGCAGCCAGCCCTCGAAGGTGCCGGGAGTGTAGGAGGACAGCGATCGGAACACGCGGACGAACGTCTCCTGGGTGAGGTCCTCGGCGTCCTGCCGGTTGCCCGAGAGCCGGTAGGCCAGGCGGAACACGCGACCGGAGTGCTCCCGGACGATCTCGTCCCAGGACGGCGGCGTCCAGGTCGCGGTCTCGGTGCTCATCGCAGATCAACTCCCCGTTGTCGGCCAGAGGGGTGCCCTCTGACCTTCATCCTGACGCGCGAAACGCCTCTGAACTGCACACGATGCCGCGTTCTCAGGTAACTCTGCACGATGCTCTCAGCAAACGCTCAGGATCGTGGTCCATTCCCGCGTTGATGCCCGCTTTGATGCTCCCGTTGCTGCCAGTCTTGCCGCCGCCGGACCGCAGCGCAGCGCCGGCTCGCGGGACCGGTTAGGCTGCCGCCGGGACGGGGTGGCACCGCGGGCTTTGTGTCACAGGGTGCGCAAGGGATGGGCGGGAGCGCGATGGCTAGAGGTACGGCGGGCAACGGGACCGGCGAATCGGCGGCGAGCGAGCACGCCGAGGGCTTCCCGGCCGAGGACGAGATCCTGCAGGCCGCCAGGACCCGCGCCGCCGAGCTCGGTACGACGGCCATCAGCCCGGCCACCGGCTCGCTGCTCCGCGTCCTCGCCACCCTGGTCGCGGCCCGCGCCGTGGTCGAGATCGGCACAGGCGCCGGCGTTTCCGGGCTGTGGTTGCTGCGCGGGATGCGACCGGACGGTGTGCTCACCACCGTCGACACCGCGGGAGCCAGCCAACGTGCCGCGCGGCAGGCCTTCAGCGAGGCGGGCATCGCCTCCACCCGGGTCCGCCTGATCAACGGCTCGGCGCACGAGGTGCTCCCCCGGCTCACCGATGCGGCGTACGACATGGTCTTCGCCTCAGGGCCCGTCACCGAATACGACGCCTACCTGACCGAGGCGAGCCGCCTGCTGCATCCGGGCGGCGTGCTCGTCCTTTCCGGCATCCTTGCCGACGGTGGCCTCACCGATCCGGCCGCGGAGGAGGCGGACACGCAGGCGCTGCGCCAGCTCGTGGACACGGTCCGGGCGCGCGAGGATCTCGTGCCGACGCTCCTGACGACCGGCACCGGCCTGCTCGCCGCGGTCTACCGGCCGGCCTGATCGGCCCGGATCGCCGTCAGCGCAGGGCCTCTTGCCCCTTGCCGAGGATCACGATGCCGTCCGACGACACCTGGTATCGCTGCCGGTCCAGCTCGTGGTCGACGCCGATATTGACGCCGTCCGGTACGACGACGTTCTTGTCGAGGATCGCGTGCCGCACGATCGCCCCGCGGCCGATCGTCACGCCCTGCATGATGACGCTGCCCTCGACATAGGCTCCGGCCTCGATCCGGACGCCCGGTGAGAGCACCGACCGGCGCACCGTGGCGTTGGCGACGATCGCGCCGTTGCTGACCATCGACTCCTGCGCCATCCCGCCCTCGGCGAACTTCGCCGGCGGTTGCTGCTGCTGGGTCGTGAAGATCGGCCACTGCCAGTTGTAGAGGTTGAAGACCGGGTGCACCGAGATCAGGTCCATGTGCGCTTCGTAGAACGCATCCAGCGTGCCGACATCGCGCCAGTAGCCGCGGTCACGATCCGTCGTACCGGGCACATCGTTGTCGGCGAAGTCGTAGACGCGCGCAACGCCCTGCCCGACCAGCATGGGGATGATGCTGCCGCCCATGTCGTGTACGGACGAGGGATCGGCCGCGTCCGCCTTGAGCGCCTCGATCAGGGTGCGGGTCTCGAAGACGTAGTTGCCCATCGAGGCATAACTCAGGTCGGGGTCGCTGGGCAGCCCGGGCGGATCGCTCGGCTTCTCCAGGAACTGGTGGATCTGGCCGTCGTTGCCGGCGTCTATCACCCCGAATTCCGTCGCCTCCTTCCGGTTGACCCGAATGCCCGCCACCGTGACGCCGGCTCCGGCGGCGATGTGCTCCTCGACCATCTGGGCCGGATCCATCCGGTAGACGTGATCCGCGCCGAAGACCACGATGTGGTCCGGGCCGTCGTCGTAGACCAGATTAAGGCTCTGGAAGATCGCGTCGGCGCTGCCGGTGAACCACCGCGGGCCGAGTCGCTGCTGCGCCGGAACCGGTGTGACATAGGCATCGAGCGTGCCCGAGGACAGCCGCCAGCTCTGGGTGATGTGCCGGTCCAGCGAGTGCGATTTGTACTGCGTCAGCACGCAGATCCGGTAGTAGCCGGCATTGACCAGATTGGACAGGACGAAGTCGACCAGCCGGTAGCTGCCACCGAAGGGCACCGCCGGCTTTGCGCGGTCAGCGGTCAACGGCCACAACCGCTTGCCCTCGCCGCCGGCGAGGACGATTCCGAGCACCCGTGGCCCTGCGCGCATGCCCGCACCCTATCCGCGATCGACGGCCAAGGAGCGCCTACCCGGCCGATGTCGGGCGAACGGCAGGTCGGCCCGCGCGTCGTTAGCCGGCCGACGTGACGAGCGCCCCGGTGGGGGCCGTCCGCTCGTTCAGCCGGACCGTCAGCACCGGCAGCAGCAGCTGCACCAGCGGACCGATCGCCAGTGCGTAGCAGACCGTCCCCACCCCGACCACGCCGCCGAGCAGCCATCCGGCCAGCAGCACCGTGAGCTCGAGCGAGGTGCGCACCAGGCGGATGCTGCGCCCGGTACGCCGTGCGAGGCCGGTCATCAGCCCGTCGCGCGGGCCGGGGCCGAGCTGGCTCCCGATGTAGAGCGCACCGGCGATGCCGTTGAGGAGTACGCCGCCCGCCATCAGCGCCACCCGGGCCGGCAGCGGGTGCGGCGCATCGAACAGCCACAGGGCCGCGTCGGTGGCGATTCCGATGACGATGACGTTGGCGATCGTGCCCAGGCCGGGCCACTGCCGCAGCGGGATCCACAGCAGCAGCACGAGCGAGCCGACGATGATCACCACAGTGCCGAAGCTCAGCGGCAGGTGCGACCAGATGCCGTAGTGGAAGGTGTCCCACGGGTCGAGCCCCAGCCGGGCCCGGATCATCATCGCCATCGAGGTGCCGTAGGCGATCAGGCCCGCCAGCAGCGTCGACACCCGTAGCGGGAGCCGGCCGGCCCGGACCTGGGCCAGCGGGGTCATCGACAGGAGGGGGGCGGATCGGCGCGGCATGGCTTTTATCGTGGCGAAAATTGGACTGGTAGGAAAGGTCCACCGTCCACACAGTGGCCTCTATTGTGGTTGCATGGCCGCTCGAACCATGTCCGCACCGCGGCTCGCGGCGCTCATTGGCGGGTTGGACGGCCGGTCGGCCAGGGGCCCGGCCTACCGGCAGCTGGCCGACCGGATCCGCCGGCTGATCGCGGACGGGCGGGTCCGTGTCGGCACCCGGCTGCCGAGCGAGCGCGGGCTGACCGACGCGCTGGCCGTCAGCCGCACCACGGTCGCGCGGGCGTACGACGAGCTGCGGCACCGCGGTTACCTGCGCTCGCGGCGCGGATCGGGCAGCGTCGCGACGCTGCCCGGCGGCGGCGTGCGGCCGCCGGCCGGCCCGCTGGGTCGGGTACCGGGGAGCGCGGGTGTGGGTTCGGCAACCGACACCGGGCCCGCGACGATCGACCTGACCATCGCCGCGCCGCCTGCGCCGGCCGGTGTGCTTGCGGCGTATGAGCAGGCCATCGACGAGCTGCCGCACTACCTGTCCGGCGCCGGCTACTACCCGGCCGGGCTGCCGGGCCTGCGCGGGGCGATCGCGGCCCGGTTCACGGCGCGCGGACTGCCCACGGACGCCGAGCAGATCGTCGTGACCGCGGGCGCGCTGGCGGCGGTCGGCCTCGCCCTGCGGGTCGTCGTCGACGTGGGTGATCGGGTCGCGTTGTGCAGCCCCAACTATCCGAACACCATCGCCGCGATCCGCGACCGCGGCGCCCGCACCGTGCCGGTCGACCTGGAGCCCGACGGCTTCGATCTCTCCGCCTGGGCGGCGACGCTGCGCCAGGCCGCGCCCCGGGCGGCCTACCTGGTCCCGGACTTCCACAATCCGACCGGCCTGCTGATGTCCACGGCACAACGCCAGGGGCTGGCCGCCGAGCTGCGGCGCACCCGCACCACCGGCATCGTCGACGAGAGCGTGGTGGAAGTCGTACTGGACGACGTCGCGATGCCGCCGCCGTTCGCGGCGGCCGGGGGCGACCTCATCACGGTCGGCGGCCTGAGCAAGGCGGTGTGGGGCGGCCTGCGGATCGGATGGCTGCGCGCCGGCCGGTCCCGGATCGCGAGCGTCATCACCGCGCGGCTGTCGGCGGATATCGGCGCGCCCGTGCTCGAGCAGCTGGTCGCCAACCGGCTGTTGGAAGCCGATCCGCAGACCGGACCGATCGCCGCGATGCGGGCTCAGCTGCGGGACTCCCGTGCCGCGCTGCTGTCGGCGCTCGCGGCCGAGCTGCCGCAGTGGCGGGTACGCCGGCCCGCCGGCGGGATCTGCCTGTGGTGCGAGCTGCCGGCCGCGGTCTCCGCGGCGCTGGTCACCGCGGCCGAGGCGCACGGCGTGCTGCTGGCGTCCGGATCGCAGTTCTCCGTCGACGGCGAGCTGGAACGCTTCGTGCGGCTGCCCTACGCGCTGCCCGCGGATGAGCTGACCGAAGCGGTGCCGCGCATCGCCGCGGCCTACGCCGAGATCGATCCGTCCAAGCCGGCGCGGCGGCGCGCGATCGTGGCGTGACCCCGGTGTAGGTCACCGCAATACGCTGCGCATCATGCATATCGGCCTGCTCACCCGCGAGTTCCCGCCCGACGTCTACGGTGGCGCCGGCGTGCACGTCGAATACCTCAGCCAGCATCTGCGAGCGCTCGCCGACGTGCAGGTGCACTGCTTCGGCGCACCACGGGACGGGGCGATCGCGCACGAGGTGCCGGCCGACCTCGTGGACGCCAACCCGGCCCTCGCCACGCTCGGCGTCGACCTCGCGATGGCGGCGGCGCTCGCCGGCTGCGACGTCGTGCACTCGCACACCTGGTACGCGAACCTGGGCGGCTATCTCGCCGCCATGCTGTACGACGTACCGCACGTCGTCACGGCGCACTCGCTGGAACCGCAGCGCCCCTGGAAGGCCGAGCAGCTCGGTGGCGGATACCGCATCTCCTCGTGGGCCGAACGGACGGCGTACGAGGCCGCGTCGGCGATCATCGCGGTCAGCGCGGGCATGCGCGCCGACGTCCTGGCCAGCTATCCGAGCATCGCACCCGACCGGGTGCACGTCGTACCCAACGGCATCGATTCCGATTACTACCGGCGGGTCACGACGACCGGAACACTGCAGCGGTACGGCGTCGATCCCGACCGGCCGACCGTGGTCTTCGTCGGTCGGATCACCCGGCAGAAGGGCGTCGATCTGCTCCTTCGCGCGGCGGCGAGATTCGATCCGGCGGCGCAGCTCGTCCTCGCCGCCGGCGCACCCGACACGCCGGAGATCGCGGCCTCGACGCGCTCGGCCGTCGACGCGCTGCGGGCCAGGCGCGACGGGGTCATCTGGATCGAGGAGATGCTCGGCAAGGCGCAGGTGATCGAGCTGCTCTCGCATGCGACCGTCTTCTGCTGCCCGTCGATCTACGAGCCGCAGGGCATCGTCAATCTCGAGGCGATGGCGTGCGAGACGGCGGTCGTCGCGACGCGCGTGGGCGGGATACCCGAGGTCGTTGTCGACGGGGAGACCGGGCTGCTGGTGGATCTCGACGGCCGCGCGGACGAGGCGATGGCGGCGGCCGTCAACCGGCTCATCGGCGATCCCGCGCGGGCACGGGCCATGGGGACGGCCGGCCGCGAGCGGGCCGTCACGGCCTACGGCTGGGATGCGATCGCCCGGCGGACGCTCGCGGTCTACGAGGGCGTGTCCCGGCCCGCCTGAGGCCGGACGTGCGACGGCCCCGGATGCGACGTGAGTCCCGCGCACCGGGGCCGGCTACGTGCACCTGTGTCGTTGCAGATATCTAGGAGTTCAACGCGTTGAGCGCCGCGCCAAGGTCCTTCGCTTCGTCGGCTGACATTTCCACCACCAGACGTCCGCCGCCCTCGAGCGGGACGCGCATCACGATGCCGCGTCCCTCTTTGGTGACCTCGAGCGGGCCGTCGCCCGTCCGCGGCTTCATGGCCGCCATTCGTGCCTCCTTCGGCAGGGTCACTGGAGTTGCGCCCCGCGCTGAACTCGACCGATCGGCACCGTCCGCGAGCTTACGGGCGGTGAGTGCCGTCCCATTCTCTCCTATCGCCGCGCGGAGGGAAAACCGGCCGCGACGATCGGCGGAACGAACCGCAACCTCCACACCCACCGCACCACCCGACGGGAGGAGCGGCCCAAGACCTCAGCCGCGACGATCGGCGGAACGAACCGCAACCGCCACACCCACCGCACCACCCGACGGGAGGAGCGGCCGACGACCTCAGCCGCGACGATCGGCGGAACGAACCGCAACCACCACACCCACCGCACCACCCGACGGGAGGAGCAGCCCAAGACCTCAGCCGCGACGATCGGCGGGACGAACTCGGGCGACCGCGTACGGGTAGCGTGCGCTCCGAGGCCGAGGAGAAGGGCAGATCGATGGCGCTGAGCGAAGAGGTCCAGCCGGTGACGGTACGTTCCGCCGACGGCGTCGCCGTCGTCGTGCTCAATCGGCCCGACGCGCTCAACGCCTGCACCGTCGAGCTGAAGGCGGCGCTGCTTGCGGCACTGCGGTCCGTGGCGACGGACGACGGGGTCCGGGCGGTCGTGCTCACCGGCGCGGGACGCGCCTTCTGTGCGGGGCAGGACCTGCGCGAGCACGCGGACGCCCTCGACGCCGGCAACCCCGAGCCGTTGCGCACCGTTGCCGAGCACTACAACCCGATCGTGCGGACGATCGCCGAGATGCCCAAACCCGTGATCGCGGCCGTCAACGGTGTTGCTGCCGGCGCGGGCGCGTCGCTCGCGCTGGCGTGCGACCTGCGCGTCGCGGGAGCGGGCGCGGGTTTCGCTCTGTCCTTCGCCGCTGTCGGGCTGTCGCTGGATTCCGGGGCGTCCTTTTTCCTGCCGCGCGTCGTGGGGCACGGCCGGGCGATGGCGATGAGCCTGCTCGGCGAGACGATCACGGCCGATCAGGCGCTGGAGATGGGGCTCGTCAACGCCGTCGTTGACGACGCCGGTGTCGTCGAAGCCGCGCTCGGGCTCGCGATGCGGCTCGCGGCCGGTCCCACCGCGGCGTACGCGGCCATCAAGGAGTCCATCCGGTTCGGCGCCACCAGCAGCCTCGGTGAATCGCTCGATCGGGAGGCGGCCGTGCAAGAGCGGGTCGGCCGGACCGAGGATCATCGCACCGCCGTACGCGCCTTTCTGGCCAAGGAGCGACCGGTCTTCATCGGCCGCTGAGCACGCACGCGCGGGAGGAACAGGAGAGCCGACCGCCTGGGCGGCACCGTGATCGGCAAGATCCACGAGGCCGGCGACTTCGGCCGCTACGTCGAGTGCGACGACGATCAGGTCGTGCGCTTCGGCCTGCGCCAGCTGCCCCGCTGATCGGCCCGCACTCGAGTTTCACGGTACGAGGTTCACGGTACGACGGTCACGGGCAGGTGGCCGCTGTGCACCAGCCGGACCGCGACCGATCCGGCGACCCGGTGCCCGCGGCGGGTCGAGCGCCCGACGACGAGCAGGTCGGCGTGCCGATCGTCGGCGATCCGCAGCAGCTCGGTCGCGGCATCGCCGATCACCTCCACGTAGTCCGCCGTGATCCCGAGCGCCCGCACCTCATCGCGCAGCGCCCGGAGCTCGACCGCGATCGCGTCGTGCGATTCCCGCAGGCCCACCAGGGCGGACGGGTCGAGCACGTCGAGCGCTCCGATCGACCGGACGTAGACGAAGACCAGCGCGGCCCGCTGGCGCCGGGCCATGCCGGCGGCGTAGGCCGCCGCGTGCCGCGACGAGTCGGTCTCGTCGACACCCACGACGATCAGGGACGGACCGTCGGTGCCGAGCTCGAAGCCGGGCTGCGGTCCATCGGCTCAGTCACGCGGCACCTCAGGACGGCGTACCGTCACGCAGCCGCGGAGATGGTCATCAACGATGCCCGCGGCCTGCATCAACGCGTACATCGTCGTCGGACCGACGAAGCGAAAGCCCCGGCGCTTGAGCTCCTTGGCCATGGCCGTCGACTCCGGCGATACCGACGGCACGTCGGCCAGCGTCCGCGGCCGGGCCCGCCGGCCGGTCGGGGCGAAGGACCACAACAGCTCCGACAGACCCTCCGGCTGCGCCAGCGCGGCGCGCGCGTTGGCCAGGGCCGCGCCGACCTTGAGCCGGTTGCGCACGATCCCGGCGTCGGCCATCAGCCGCCGCTCGTCGCGCTCGTCGTACTCAGCCACCGCCGCGATCGAGAAGTTGTCGAACGCAGCTCGAAACGCCGGCCGCTTGCGCAGGATCGTCAGCCATGACAGCCCCGACTGGAAGGCTTCCAGGCACATCCGCTCGAACAGCTCGTCGTCGCCGCGCAGCGGCCGGCCCCACTCCCGGTCGTGGTATGCCGCGTAGTCCGGTGTCGTGTTTCCCCACGGGCAGCGGCGTACGCCGTCGCGGCCCAGGCTTGCGGTGGTGCTCACGGCCCCGGCCCGACCCGGTGCTGCGGCGCCCACCGGGACAGGCGCCGCAGCGAATTCCCGACCGCGGCGGCGGCGACCGGCCGCACCAGCGGCGAGCCCGGCGCGGAGACGTCGATGGCAAGACTCAGCTCAGGCATGGTGGCGTGGCTCAGTCATCGACGGGCGGATCGTCGAGATGGCGGGTACGGCGATCTGCCCGACCGGGCGGCGCCGGCCGCCACGCCCGCGCCGTCGCGCCGGCGGACGGATCGGCCGCGCCCGGCTCGTCCCGCTCCCCGGCCGGCGGCGCGAGGGACGCGGCCGGCGGCTCGGGATCGCCGTAAAGGAAGCTCGTCCGCTCGCCGTGATCGCTGAGATCCGAGCGTAGCCGGGCGATCTCGTGATCGCGGTCCTCGAGCGCCTCGGCCAGCTTTTCGATGACCCAGTCGGTGTCGGCCATCCGGTAACCGCGGACCGATACCGGCAGCCGGACCGACCGCGCGTCCGATGACAGGATGGGGCGCAGATCGGGAAGCTCGGTCGGCGTGCCCTCGGCCGGCAGCGGTGGCAGGTCCTCACCGCGGCCGAAGAGCAGGGCTGCGAGCAGGAAGACGACACCGCCGAGCACGATGTAGCCCAACGCGTACAGCACGGTCGTCAAGCTCACCGGTGTGTCCCTGTCCGGGTACCTCCGGTTGCGGCGGTCGGGTCGCTGCCCATGAACGTGCCCATGAACGTGCCCATAAGGGTGATCGTGTCACGCTGACGCGGGTACGCGCAGCGCGACCCTTTAGCTACCACCCCTACCGGAGGAGGCCCTGCCCATGCCTCTGCGGCTTGGTCAACGCACGTTCGTCGACACCGATCTCCTGGTGATGGCGGTGGTCAACCGCACGCCGGATTCCTTCTACGACAAGGGCGCGACGTTTCGCGACGACGCGGCGTACGCGCGGATCGAGCACGCCATCGCGGAAGGCGCCGACATGATCGATATCGGCGGCGTCAAAGCCGGCACGGGCGCTGACGTCGATGAGACCGAGGAGATCCGGCGGGTAGTGCCGTTCATCGCGGAGGTCCGTCGTCGCCATCCTGACGTCATCCTCAGCGTCGACACCTGGCGCTCGCGGGTGGGTGCTGCCGCAACCGACGCCGGCGCGGACCTGCTCAACGATCCGTGGGAGAGCCACGATCCCGGTCTGATCGAGGTCGCCGCCCGCACCGGCGCCGGGCTGGTCTGCACCCACGCCGGCCACCTGTCGCCGCGCACCGACCCCGACCGCCCGGCGTACTCCGACGTGACTCGGGACGTCGTCGACACGGTCACCGCCCTGGCCGAGCGGGCGGTGGCGGCAGGGGTACGCGGGGACGGCATTCTGATCGATCCGGGTCACGACTTCGGCAAGACGACCCGCCAGTCCCTGCAGGTGACGCGACAGCTCTCGGCGCTGACTCAGACCGGCTGGCCGGTGCTGGTTGCCCTGTCCCGCAAGGACTTCATCGGCGAGACGTTGGATCTGCCGGTCGACGAGCGACTCGAGGGCACACTCGCCGCGACGGCCGTGTCGGCGTGGCTCGGCGCTCGGGTGTTCCGCGCGCATGATGTCCGGGCGACCCGACGCGTCCTTGCGATGGTGGCGTCGATCCGCGGCGATCGCCCGCCGGCCGTGGAGCGTCGCGGCCTTGACTAGCGCCCAACGGCGTACGCCAGATCGAGATAGCGCGGCTCGATCGCTGACGACGAGCCGCAGTAGACCCATATTGCCGGCATCGTCGGTGCACTTCAACGTCGGTGCACCTTCAACGTCAGAGCACCTTCAACGTCAGTGCACCTTCAACGTCGGTGCACTTCAAGGTCAGTGCACGAGCCCGGGCACGTCGCCGTCCTCGGTGCGGCCGATGTCGGCCGCCACGATGGTGCCGACCGCCTCGTCCACGTCATCGGTGAGGGTCAGCAGGTTTAGGTCGCCGGGGCCGATCTTGGCGTCGGGCAGCACGGTGTTGCGCATCCAGTCGATCAGGCCTTGCCAGTACGACGTACCGAAGAGCACGACCGGGAAGCGCGTCACCTTGTGGGTCTGCACGAGGACGAGCGCCTCGAAGAGCTCGTCCAGCGTGCCGAAACCCCCTGGCAGGCAGACGAATCCTTGCGCGTACTTGACGAACATCGTCTTGCGGGCGAAGAAATACCGGAAGTTCAGCCCGAGGTCGACCCAGTCGTTGAGCTGCTGTTCGAATGGCAGCTCGATGCCGAGCCCCACGCTGATGCCGCCGGCCTCCTGCGCGCCCCGGTTGACGGCCTCCATCGAGCCCGGCCCGCCGCCTGTGATCACCGCGAAGCCCGCGGCGGTGAGAGCGGCGCCGAGCCGGCGGCCCACGTCGTAGTCCGGCGAGTCGATGCGCGTCCGCGCGCTGCCGAAAACGCTGACCGCCTTGGGCAGCTCGGCCAGCGCGCCGAAGCCCTCGACGAATTCGGACTGGATCCGGAGCACCCGCCACGGGTCCTTGTGCACCCAGTCCGCCGGTCCGCGGCTGTCCAGCAGGCGCTGGTCGGTGGTGCCGGGCTGGACCTGATCGCCACGCAGCAGCGCGGGGCCGCGACGGCGTTCCGCCGGCTTGGGAGAGGCGGGAGGTTCGCTCATGGAGGGAACGCTAGCCGCCGCGCGCCCGTCGGCGCCGGGAAGGTGTGATCCGTAAGGTGTCAGCCGTGGCAGCGCGACACCGCGAGGATGATCAGGGCACGGACCGCGACACCTACTCCGACCGCGACTATTCCGACCGCGATCACTCCGACCGCCGTTTTGGTCAGGCGGGAGACGACGACGACTTCGACAGCCGCGAGCTGCCGGACGAGCGGTATCACGAGGGCCGCGGCGGGCGGCGTACCGATGCGGACGACGACCGGAGCCGCGTCGCCGTCATCTATTACAGCGCCACCGGAAGCATCTACACGATGGCGCAAGCGGCCGCCGCCGGTGCGGCCGACGCCGGGTCCGCGGTCCGGCTGCGCAGGGTGCGCGAGACCGCCGGCCCCGAGGCGGTGGCGGCCAACCCGAGGTGGTCCACGCACTTCCGCTCCACCGAGGGCGTCGCCATCGCCGAGCTGGCGGATGTCGCGTGGGCCGACGCGATCGTGTTCGGTACGCCGAGCCGGTTCGGCAACGTCGCCGCCCAGCTCAAGGCGTTCATCGATACGCTCGGCCCGCTGTGGGGACGGGGCGAGCTGATCGACAAGGTCTTTGCCGGGTTCACCTCGAGCGCGACGCTGCACGGCGGCCAGGAGTCGACACTGCTGGCGCTCTACCAATCCGTGCACCATTTCGGCGGAATCGTCGTCGCGCCCGGCTATGCCGATCCGGTGCAGTTCGACAACGGCAACCCGTACGGCGCCTCGCACACCTCGGACAACGGGCGCATCCCGCCGGGTGAGGTCGAGCTCGCCGCGGCCCGGTTCACCGGCTATCGGGTGGCCACGATCGCGGCGGCGCTCCGGCTCGGGCTCGACCGCCTTGGCTGACCGGCGTCAGCTCGTGCGCCATCCCGAGATGTCACCGAGCACGGAGCTGTTGGCCGGGTTGTAGGCGGTGCCGTGCAGCTGGGGTGAGACCCACGCAACGACCGCTCGCCGCGCGACCGGCAGGGCCGCCATGCCCTTCCACAGAAGCGCGTCGGCGCGGTTGATCGCGGCGATGCGCCGCGCGTCGTCGCTGGCCGAGAAGGCCTTGCCGAGCGCCGCGTCGTACGCGTTACTGCAGAATTTCGAGTAGTTGTATCGATTCTTGCACTGGAAATTCACACCGCTCTCGGTCGCGAAGTCGGGCAAGAGCTGGTAGTTGAGCGCAATCATCTGGAAATGCTGCAGCCGGTTGTCGAAGTCCTCGCTGCCGAACGGATCGATCGTCACCTTGACGCCGAGCTGCCCGAGATTCTGCTGGACGACCTGGGCGTCATGCATGCCGGCCGGCGCCAATTTCGAGACCGAGAACTTGAGCATCAGCGGCTTCCCGCCCTTGGCGAAGATCCCGGCGGTGCCCTTCTTGTATCCGGCCTGCTGCAGCAGTAGGGCCGCCTTCGCCACGTTCGGACTGGCATAAGCCGCGTCCGCAGGTTCGTAACCAGCCGCTTCGGCCGGCATGAGCAAGCTGCCCGGCGCCATGTGCTGCGGTCCGCCCGCGGTGTAGACCATGAGCAGTGCCCGCCGGTCCAGCGCGGTCGCGAGCGCGACTCGAACCCTACTGTCCTTGAGCATCGGGTCCGACGCGTTGAAAAGGACCATCGACAGCCGCGATCCGATGCGAACGCCGTCGGAATGTGCGGCAGCAAAGGCGTGGATCTCGGTGTCGCTGGGGGCGGCGTCCTCGACGACGTCGACCTCGCCGGCGCTGGCCGCAGCCTGGGCCTGGTAGGCGTCGTTGAAGAGGGTGATGTCCAGCCCGGAGATCCTGGACTTCTTGCCCAGATAGCGGGGGTTGAGGACCAGGCTCACTCGCTTCGCCGTCTTGTCGAAGGCCGTCATCCGCAGCGGGCCACCCGCCGCAGGAACGGTGCGCTCGAGCGTGGCCACCTGGGCCTTGTAGCCCCTGCCCGCCCTTTTCAAAACGCCTGAGGGCAGCAGGAACGGGAAGGAGGCCATCCATTCCGAAGTCACCCTGGAATACTCGACTGCGACCTTCTTCTTGTTGTCGCCGACCGCGTGCACCTCGGTGATGATGTCGAGGTTGTCCATGAAATAGTGCAGCCTCTTGGCCGCCCGTAACACGTATTGGAAGTCGGCGACGGTGATCGGTGAGCCGTCGGACCACGCCGCGTCGGGCCTGATCGCATAAGTGACCGTCATCTTGCCGCCCGCACGCTTCACGAGCGGCGCGCCGGTGAGCAGCGCGGGATTGTATTTGTAGGCGAAGGTCGGCGACACCGTCATCGGCTGGGGCAGGACCAGTCGAGCAATCGCGTTCGCCGCGTCGAACGAGATGGAGTTGTAGTCGAACGGGTTGAAATTCTGAAACGTCGTGACGAACCCGGCCTTGATCACCTTGGGGGGCGCGGCGGTCGTCGGCGGCGGTGGTGGTGCGGTCGGTCCTGGCGACGAGGACGGAGCCTTGGACGACGTGGTGGGCTGCGACGATGAAGGTGGGGCCGAGCTGGATGTCGGCGCCGATGTGGGGGGCGGGCTCGTCGACGCCGATCCCGAGATGCTCGGGACCGGGCCTACGGACGTTCCGTCACCGCTCACCTTCGACGTGCAGGCGGTCACGCCCAGTGCAACGGCAAGCACGATGCCCACCCGAGTCCTCATCCGCGTTTGCCGCACCAACGCTGTCCTCTCTGATTGGGCCGCTCTGATCGGGCCGGGCTACCGGCCCCGCAGGAATCCGGTCAGGATTCGTTCCGCGTCCTCGATGTGATCGATCCGCACCGATTCCTCGCGAGTATGGGCCAGATTCGGATCGCCGGGCCCGAAGTTGACGGCCGGAATTCCGAGTGTCGCGAACCGCGACACGTCGGTCCAGCCGTATTTGCCCCGCGGCGCCTGCCCGACATGGGCGATGAAGTCCGCCGGCGCGGGACGATCGAGGCCGGGCAACGCGCCCGGCGCGGCATCGACGATCGCCACCTCCTGGCCGGCGAAGACGGAGCGGACGTGCGCGGCGGCGGCATCGATGTCCCGGTCGGGTGCGAACCGGTAGTTGACCGTCACCGTGCACTCGTCGGGAATGACGTTGCCGGCCACGCCGCCGTCGACGCGCACGGCGTTCAGGCCCTCGCGGTAGCCGCAGCCGTCGATCTCGACGGTGCGGGCGTCGTACGCCGCCAGCGTCGCCAGGATCGGCGCGGCCCGGTGGATGGCGTTGTCTCCGAGCCACGACCGGGCGCTGTGCGCCCGCCGGCCGCGGATGCGGACCTCGGCCCGCAGGGTGCCCTGGCAGCCGCCCTCGACCATGCCGTCCGTGGGCTCCATCAAGATGGCGAGATCGCCGGCCAGCAGCTGCGGATCCCTGCGGGCGATGCGGCCGAGTCCGTTGCGCTCGGCCTCGACCTCCTCGTTGTCGTAGAAGACAAAGGTCAGGTCGTACGCCGGGTCGGCAACGGACGCGGCGAGCCGCAGCATCACCGCGTCGCCGGATTTCATGTCGGACGCGCCGCAGCCGTGGATCCGCTCGGCATCGCGCCGCGACGGCACGTTGTCGGCGATCGGCACGGTGTCGAGGTGCCCGGCGAAGACGATCCGTTGGTCTCGGCCGAGGTCGGTCGAGGCGAGCACGGCGTCCCCGTCGCGGCGCACCGTGTAGCGGCCGAGTTCGCGTAGGACGAGCTCCACGGCGTCGGCCAGATCGCGTTCGTCGCCGGAGACGGAGGCGACATCGACGAGGTCCGCGGTCAGGTCCGGGCCGGGCCGGGACAGGTCGAGATGAGCGAGCGCGGTGCGCAGCGGATCGGGCACGGTAGAGACCGTAACGGTCCGCCCGTGCCGTCGGGGCGGCCGGTCGCGCCGTGCCCACACCGCCACGCGCGGCACCGGGTCGGCCCGCACCGGCCGGTACCGTGGCATTCATGCCCCCGATTTCTGCTTGCGGTACCGGTCTGGCCACGCGGGCGCCGGACGGCACCGTGCTCGACGTGTGGTATCCCGCGCCGGCTCTCGGTACGACGCCGGCCGAGACGCCCGATCTGACTGATCTGGCTGATCTGACCGTGTCCGCCCGCGTCGATGACAGGCGCGGCGTACGCACCGAGGTCATCACCACCACGATCCCCGACCTGGCCGTGCCGCCACGGGACGCGGCCGACGGGTATCTCCGCCTGCACCTGCTGTCCCACCGGCTGATCAAGCCGCACGCGAGCAACCTCGAGGGCATCTTCGATGTGCTGGCGAACGTGGTCTGGACCAGCGCCGGGCCGTGCCCCGTCGACGGATTCGAAGCCACCCGGGCGCGGCTGCGGGCGGCCGGCGTGATGGTCACGGTCCATGGGATCGATAAGTTCCCGCGGATGGTCGACTACGTCGTACCGTCCGGGGTCCGCATCGCTGACGCCGACCGCGTCCGGCTGGGTGCATACCTCGCCACCGGTACGACGGTGATGCACGAGGGCTTCGTGAACTACAACGCCGGCACGCTCGGTGCATCGATGGTGGAGGGCCGGATCTCGGCCGGCGTCGTGGTCGGCGACGGATCCGATATCGGGGGCGGTGCTTCCATCATGGGCACGCTGTCCGGCGGGGGCACCGAGACGGTGCGGATCGGCGAGCGCTGCCTGCTCGGGGCGAACTCCGGTCTCGCGATCTCCCTCGGCGACGATTGCGTGGTCGAGGCCGGCTGCTACGTGACGACCAACTCCAAGGTGAGCCTGCCGGACGGATCGCTCGTCAAGGCGATCGAGCTCTCCGGGCGGGACGGGCTGCTGCTCTGGCGAAACAGCGTCACCGGCGCCCTGGAGGCGAAATCCCGCCGCGGCCGGATCACGCTCAACACGGCTTTGCACGCCAACGCATGAACGACAACGAGACCCCGGAGCGGCCGACTCCCGGCCAGTCGCCGCACGAGATGACCCCGGAGCGGCTGAGCCGCATCCCGAGGGCCCGGCGCGGCAACACGCGGTTCACGCTGTGGGTCGCGGGCGGCGTGATCTTCCTGCTGATCCTGATCCTCATCGTCGGCCACGGCCGGTTCGGCTCCGGCAAGATCGACCCCGAATGCCGCTTCCTGGGTAGCATATCGACTCTCACACCCGCCCAGACCGGAAACGCGGCCACGATCACGGCCGTCGCGGTACGCCGCAACCTGCCCGACCGCGCCGTGACGATCGCGCTGTCGACCGCGCTGCAGGAATCGAGGCTGCAGAACCTCGACCACGGCGACCGCGACTCCGTCGGCGTCTTCCAGCAACGCCCGTCGCAGGGTTGGGGCACCTCCGCGCAATTGCAGGATCCCGTCTACGCGGCGGGCAGGTTCTACGGCGCCCTCGTCGAGATACCGAACTGGCGGCAGCTTCCCGTCACGGTCGCGGCGCAGAAGGTGCAGCGCAGCGCCTTCCCGAACGCGTACGCCCGGTGGGAGCCCCAGGCCGCAGCGGCCGGTGCCGCCCTGCTCGCTCGATCCGCGCAACCCGCCTTTGCCTGCCAGTACGACCATCCGGTTCGACCGCTCGGTGCCGCCGCGGCCGCGCAGATGATCAAGCGCCAACTGGGCGTCGACGCCACGGTCAGCGGCGCGACGCTCACCGTTTCCGGGACGCCGCGGATGGAATCGGTCGCCACCGCGTGGCTGGTCGCCTACGGGCAGGGGTACGGCGCCAGCAGTGTCGTCCACGCCGGCCGCATCTGGAAGAGCACCAAGATCGAGTGGAAGGCCACGAGCGAGCACCCGCCCGATGTCGTGGCGACCTATTACAGCTGATCGGCCCTCTACCTGGCCGGGGCAGTGGCGGACGGGCCGAAACGGGCATCTGTCCGCCGGACGATCGTTGCCTTCAGGCGCCGGCGAGGCGGGTGCAGGCCGCGTCCACCCGCTCGTCGGTCGCGGTCAACGCGATGCGCACGTGCCTCGCGCCGGCGGGGCCGTAGAACTCCCCCGGCGCCACGAGGATGCCGAGCGCGGCGAGCGCGTCGACGCTCTGCCAGCAGTCCTCGTCGCGCGTGATCCACAGATACAGCCCGGCCGCCGACTCGTCGATCCGGAAACCGGCCGCGGGCAGGGCTGCCGCAAGGGCGCCGCGCCGCGCCGCGTAACGGGTGCGCTGGACCTCGATGTGATCGTCCTCGGCGTAGGCCGCCACCATCGCGGCCTGCACCGGCGCCGGAACGATCATGCCGGCGTGCTTGCGCACGTCGAGCAGGGCCGCGCTGATCGCCGGATCGCCCGCGATGAAGCCGGCGCGGTAGCCGGCCAGGTTGGAGTGCTTGGAGGTCGAGTGCACCGCTAGCAGACCCTCGAAGGTGCCGCCGCGCACGTCCGGATGCAGCACCGAGAGCGGCTGCTCGCCGTACCACGTGTCGAGGTAGCACTCGTCGCTCGCGACGACCGCGCCCCGCTCGCGGGCCCAGGCCACGACCTTGGCCAGGTGGGCGACCGGCAGGACTCTGCCGGTCGGGTTGGCCGGCGAGTTGATCCACACCAGCTTCGGGCGTACCGGGCCCAACTCGGTCAGGCCGTCGGTGCGCACAGCCGTCGCGCCGGCGAGACGGGCGCCGACGTCGTACGTCGGGTAGGCCAGCGTCGGGATCACGACCGTGTCGCCGGGTCCGAGACCGAGCAGGGTCGGCAGCCAGGCCACCAGCTCCTTGGATCCGATGGTGGGCAGCACGCTCGCCGGGTCGAGATCGGTAACCCCGTGCCGGCGGGTCAGCCAGTCGGTGACGGTCTGCCGCAGTGCCGGCGTGCCCCAGGTGGCGGGGTAGCCCGGCGCGTCGGCGGCGGCCCGCAACGCGTCCTGCACGACGTCGGGAGTCGGGTCGACCGGCGTACCGACCGACAGATCGACGACGCCGTCAGGATGGGCGCGGGCGCGGGACGCCGCAGGAGCGAGCCGGTCCCAGGGAAACTCGGGAAGGTCCCGCAACCGAGTGTCCGGCTCTAGTGTTCGTTGACCTGCGGCGGGAGCGCCTCGACCAGCGGATGGTCCTTGCCGACCGGGCCGACCTTGGACGCACCGCCGGGCGACCCCAGGTCGTCGAAGAAGTCGACGTTGGCCTGGTAGTAGTCCTTCCACTTCTCCGGGGTGTCGTCCTCGTAGTAGATGGCCTCGACCGGGCAGACCGGCTCGCAGGCGCCGCAGTCGACGCACTCGTCGGGGTGGATATAGAGCATCCGCTTGCCCTCGTAGATGCAGTCCACCGGACATTCGTCGATGCAGGCCTTGTCCAGCACGTCCACACAAGGCTCGGCGATGACGTAGGTCACGGGCGGCGTCCTCTCAGGCGAGCAGAAGGTTGAGATGGTGCTGGGGCCTAGTATCGCCCGTTGGGACGGCCGGCCGCGAGCCGGGGCGGCAAACTCATCCGGAGGTGTCGTGCGGGCTGATTCGCTGGTCGGCCGGCGGGTCGTCGTGCGCCGGCGGATCGACTCGCCGACGCACCGGTTCAGCGATGTCGTCGGTCAGCTCGAAGCCGCGGGCGAAACGGTGGTGGTGCGGACCGAGGACGGCGATCGGATCGCGATCGCGGCGGCGGACGTGCACCGGATCAAGCCGGTCCCGCCCGGCCCCGCCGAGATCCTCGAGCTGGAGCGGATCGCCGCGCTCGGCTGGCCCGCGCCGGAGACCGAGCGCCTCGGCGGGTGGCTGCTCCGGGCCGGCGAGGGATGGACGGGCCGCGCCAACTCGGTGCTGCCGCTCGCCGATCCCGGCCACCCGCTCATCGACGCGATCGGCGCCGTGCGGGCGTGGTACGCCGCCCGCGGGCTGCCGGCCCGCTTCGCCGTACCGTTGCCCGCGGCCGCCCCGCTCGACCACGTCCTGCAGCGGGAGGGCTTCACGGCCGAGCGCGAAACCGCCGTGCTCACGGCGCGGCTCGTCACCGCCGCCGTCCCTGATCTGCCGGCCGGTGTCAGGCTCGAATCCGCCGACCGGCCGTCGGACCGGTGGCTGGGGGCCGCGTACGGCGATCCCGCCCGCCTGCCGCCGGTGGCGCGATCGATCCTCGCGGGCGCGGCCCGTCCGGTCTTCATCACGCTGGTCGGTGCCGGCACCGTCCTCGCGCATGCCCGGGCCGTGGCGGACGAGGGCTGGCTCGGCATCACCGCTCTGTCGGTGCGCCAGCAGGACCGCCGCCGCGGTCTCGCCTCGGCGCTGCTGCTGTGGCTGCACCGGTGGGGCCTCGAGAACGGCGCGGCCGCGGCGTACCTGCAGGTGCTCGCCGACAACGCGCCCGCGCGTGCGCTGTACCGCCGATCCGGCTACCAGCTGCACCACACATATCGATACCGCGTCGCGCAATGAGCCGGTCTTCTGCCTCTGCATGCGGTGGCAACCGGGCGATGGGGCGCCGCTCTGCGACCGCGCGAGCGTTCCGGTCGCCCGCCGCCACCGCATAGGCTGGCCGCATGGCCGATGAAGATCCACGCAAGCTACTGGTGATCGACTTCGCCACCTCGCTGCGCGCGAACGAGTTCCTCCTCGCCGCCAACGGGCTGGCGCAGAAGGGCGACGTAACGCTGCACGATGCCGTCTTCATCCATCGCGGCGAGGACGGCAAGTCGCGCGTCGCGGAGACGGCCGACGTCACGACCGGCCGCGGGGCGATGAGCGGCGCGGTGTGGGGCCTGCTGCTGGGCACGCTGCTCGCCGGGCCGTTGGGCGGCATCATCGGCGGCGCGGCGACGGCGGGCAGTGGCGCGCTGATGGCCAAGCTGATCGACACCGGCATCAAGGACGAAGAGATCACGAAGCTGCGGTCGACGATCAAGCCAGGGACGACCGCCCTGGCGTTGCTGTGAGCCACGTCTCGGTCGCCGACCTGCAGCGCGAGCTGATCCGCTTCCCTGGGGCCTCGCTGGTCGAGTCGACGCTGCCGGATGCCGCCATCGCCGCCGTGCAGAACGCGCTGGGCGGCAATGTGCCGGGCGCCCTCCCGACCGAACCACCGGCGGACGATCCGGTCGGCCCGCCGGCCTGACCGGCGATCAGCCGATCGCGGTGTAACCGCCGCGGTGGAAGATCAGCGCCGGGCGGGCCGGCTCGCGCACCGCCGCTGCCAGCACCTGACCGACCACGATGGTGTGATCGCCACCCGGATGGGTGGCGACGGTCGCGCATTCGATCTCGGCCAGGGCGCCGTCGAAGAGCGGCGCGCCGGTGAGCGCTCCACGGTGCCGAACGGTGGTCGCGAGGTGCGCCGCGATCTCGCCCCGCGTCGCGAATGCCCGGGACGTGTCCTCCTGATCGCCGGCCAGCACCGACGCGGTCCACCGGCCGGCATCGAGGATGAGACCGTGTGTGCGCGCGTCACGCCGAACACACACCAGCACGAGCGGCGGAGTGAGGGACACCGAGGCGAAGCTGTTGGCGGTCATGGCGTGATCCACACCGGCGGCGTGCACACCGATCACGGCGACGCCGGTCGGGAATCGACCGAGCGCCGCGCGAAATGCGTGCCCGTCGACGCCTGCCGCGTCAGCGCCCAGATCGGGGTCGTCCGGCACGGCGCTTTCCATTGCGCGTCAGCTTATCCGGCCGGCGCATCGCTTCCACCGGACGCGACCCGGCGGGCTGCGGTGCCACCGGCCCGCGCACCGGCGCCGCGTCGGTACGCCGGCCGGCCGCCGCGGCGGAGCGCGCCGCGTCGTACACCAGCCCGCCCAGGATGCCGACGACACCGGCCAGCAGGAAGCCCCAGCCCTGCCAGTTGCCCGGGATCAGCACGTCACCGCCCGGTCCGCTGATGGTCCCCGGCCCGACGATGAGGAACCACAACACGGGCGGCGCGAAGGCGAGCGCCGGCACCTGCGTCGCCCAGCGCATCAGCCCGGGCGCGACGAAATTCGCGACCAGCGCCAAGACGACCGCGACCGGCACCGCCGTCGTACCCTCGCGCAACGGGATGAGGAAGACCTCGAGCAGCGCGAGCGCGGCCGAGCAGGCCCCGATGACGACGCCGGCTTCGATGCGCTCGCGTTTCGGTGCCACGGTGCACGATGCTACGGATCGCTCCGACGCCGCCGTCCGCAACGGACCGCGACCGGACCTGGCCGTGGCGTCGAACACAATTGTTGCGGGCATGTGACGATCCACACGGGGGTGCAGGTCGCGGTGGGCGCCCACGCGGCGGCAAACTGTCGCAGACGGTCAACCAACGGACGGCTCGGGATTTGACGCCGTACGACGTGCGGCGAGCGAGGAGACGCAATGGCATCCACCGTGACGGGCCGGCCCACCAGCCCGCCCAACGGCGCTCGCCCCAACGGCGTCAACGCACCGGGCCGCGCTCACATCCCTGAGCGGACGCTGCGGACCGATCGATGGTGGGCGTCGCCTCTGGCCTACTTCCTCTTCTTCTCCGCCTGGGTCATCTACGCCACGGTCCGGGTCTGCGTGCACAACAGCTACTGGGTCGGGAAGTATCACTACCTCACCCCGTTCTACTCGCCATGCCTGTCCAGCTCGTGCACGCCGGACTCGGCGCTCTTCGGCCGGCCGCTGCCGAGCTTCCCCCCGATCATCCCCTACGCGATCATCTCGCTGGTCTTCCTGCTGGCCTTCCGGATGACCTGCTACTACTACCGCAAGGCCTACTACCGCTCGTTCTGGGGCTCGCCGCCGGCCTGCGCAGTCGCCGAGCCGCACCGGGGTTACAGCGGTGAGACCCGCTTTCCGCTGATCTTCCAAAACGCGCACCGCTACTTCTTCTACCTCGCCGCCCTGCTCTCGATCGTCAACACGATCGACCTGATCGAGTCGTTCATCCACGGGCTCGGCCTCGGCAATATCATCATGCTGATCAACGTCATCGGCCTGTGGCTCTACACCGCGTCCTGCCACTCCTGCCGCAGCATCATGGGTGGCCGGCTCACCCACTTCTCGCGGCACCCCGTCCGGTACAAGCTCTGGGGCTGGATCTCGAAGCTGAACGGCTATCACATGCAGTTCGCCCTCGCCACGCTGATCACGCTGGCTGTGACCGACGGCTACATCGCACTGCTCGCGAGTGGCGCCTTCAGCGACCTGCGGATCATCAACTGAGGAGCCTGATGGCTGTGGCTACGGGACAGAACCGGCCGATCGCGACCGACGACGCCGAGGTCGAGCGGTGCGCGTACGACGTCGTGATCATCGGCGCCGGCGGCTCGGGCCTGCGGGCCGCGATCGAGGCCCGTGAGGGTGGCAAACGCGTCGCGATCGTGTGCAAGTCGCTGTTCGGCAAGGCGCACACGGTCATGGCCGAGGGCGGCGCGGCCGCGGCGATGGGCAACGTCAACCCGCACGACAACTGGATGGTGCATTTCCGCGACACCATGCGCGGCGGGAAATTCATGAACAACCCGCGGATGGCCGAGCTGCACGCCAAGGAGGCGCCGGACCGCATCTGGGAGCTCGAGGCCTACGGCGCGCTTTTCGACCGGACACCGGAAGGCACGATCAACCAGCGCAATTTCGGCGGCCACGAATACCCGCGTCTCGCGCACGTGGGCGACCGCACCGGCCTGGAGCTGATCCGCACCCTGCAGCAGAAGATCGTCTCGCTGCAGCAGGAGGACTTCCATGCCACCGGCGATTACGAGGCCGGCATTACGGTCTTCGCCGAATGCACCATCACCGACCTAGTCAAGGACGGCGAGCGGATTGCGGGCGCCTTCGGCTACCGGCGTACGACGGGCGGTTTCCTGCTCTTCGAGGCACCGGCCGTCGTCCTGGCCACCGGCGGAATCGGCAAGTCCTACAAGGTCACCAGCAACTCGTGGGAATACACCGGCGACGGTCACGCGCTCGCGCTGCGCGCCGGCTCGTCGCTGATCAACATGGAATTCATTCAATTCCATCCCACCGGCATGGTGTGGCCGCTGTCGGTGAAGGGCCTGCTCATCACCGAGTCGGTCCGCGGCGAGGGCGGCATCCTCAAGAACAATGCCGGCACCCGCTTCATGTTCGACTACGTGCCGGACGTCTTCCGCAAGCAGTACGCCGAGACGGAGGAGGAGGCCGACGCCTGGTACGTCGACCCGGACAGCAACCGGCGCCCGCCCGAGCTGCTCCCCCGCGACGAGGTCGCCCGGGCGATCAATTCCGAGGTCAAGGCCGGCCGGGGCACCGAGCACGGCGGTGTCTGGCTCGACATCGCCTCGCGGCGACCGGCCGATTTCATCATGCGCAAGCTGCCGTCGATGTACCATCAGAACAAGGAACTCGGCGACGTCGACATCACCACGCAGCCGATGGAGATCGGCCCGACCTGCCACTACGTCATGGGCGGGGTCGAGGTCGACCCGGACACCGCGGCAGCGGCGCACGTGCCGGGACTCTTCGCCACCGGGGAGGTCTCCGGCGGGATGCACGGCTCCAACCGGCTCGGCGGCAACTCGCTGTCCGACCTGCTGGTCTTCGGCCGGCGCGCCGGCATGGGAGCCGTCGCGTACGTCGACCGGCTGGCCGATCGGCCGCGGGTCGCCGAAGCCCAGATCGACGCCGCGCGTGATATCGCCCTCGCTCCGCTGGTCAGGGCGCAGAACGGCGCCGGCGAGAGCGCTTACGAGCTGCACGACGAGCTTCAGCAGACGATGGAGGCCCTGGTCGGGATCATCCGCGTCGATTCGGAGATGCGAGAGGCGATCGATCGGTTGGAAAAGCTCAAGGAACGGGCCACATCGGTGTCAGCCGTCGGCGGGCGCAAATTCAATTCCGGGTGGAATCTCGCCCTCGACCTGCGCAACATGCTGATCGTCTGCGAGGCCGTGGCCAACGCCGCAATCACCCGGCTGGAGAGCCGCGGCGGGCACACCCGCGACGACTACCCGACGATGAACGCCGAATGGCGCAAGATCAATTTGGCCTGCCGGGCCGAGGCCGACTCGGTGTCGATCAACCGGCAGCCTGTCCCCTCCATCCGGGACGACCTGATGGAGCTCTTCGACCGAGGCGAGCTCTCGAAATACCTCACCCCAGAGGAAATGGCAGCACTGCCCGAAGGAGTGAAGAGCTGATGGCCGCCTACGACGGGCAATTCCGGATCTGGCGCGGCGACGAACAGGACGGCGGCCTGCACGACTTCACCGTCGAGGTCAACGACGGTGAGGTCGTGCTCGACGTCATTCATCGCCTGCAGGCCACCCAGGCTCCGGATCTTGCCGTGCGGTGGAACTGCAAGGCCGGCAAGTGCGGCTCCTGCAGTGCCGAGATCAACGGCCGGCCGGCGCTGATGTGCATGACCCGGATGAGCAACTTCAGCCCGCAGGACACCATCACGGTCACCCCGATGCGGGCGTTCCCCGTGATACGTGACCTCGTCACCGACGTCTCCTTCAACTACACCAAGGCCCAGCAGATCCCATCCTTCCAGCCGCCGGCCGACCTGACGCCCGGCGAATACCGGATGGCCCAGGTCGACGTCGAGCGCTCGCAGGAATTCCGCAAGTGCATCGAGTGCTACCTGTGCCAGGACACCTGCCACGTCGTACGCGACCACGAGGAGAACAAGGAAGCGTTCGCCGGGCCGCGGTTCCTGATGCGGATGGCCGAGCTCGACATGCACCCGCTCGATGCCCACGGCAATCGCAAGAACCAGGCGCAGGACGAATTCGGCCTCGGCTTCTGCAACATCACCAAATGCTGCACCGAGGTGTGCCCCGAGAACATCCACATCACCGACAACGCGCTGATCCCGATGAAGGAGCGGGTCGTCGATGAGAAGTACGACCCCCTGGTGTGGCTGGGCAGCAAGATCTTCCGCCGCGGCGCCAAGAAATAACCC
>JBBSHJ010000012.1:0-48433 GCA_038253135.1 Mycobacteriales bacterium
ACTAGCGCTCGCCACATCGACCTGCACACTGAACGGTCCGGATAGCGCCTCTGGACCTGGGTCGGGTGCACCCGCTGGGGCGAGGTCTTCGGCGACGGTCGGAATGTCGGGTGCACCGGCGCGGTGGCCGGGTCGACCGGGCGCTGGCAGACACGGCAGCAGGTCATCGCGCGCCGCCGCGTGCAGCGCGAGATTCTCGGCATCCGTCAAAGGGCGTGTGCTGGTCGTACCCGTCGATTTCGTCGATGCAGCGGGAGCAGAGGATCTGGCAGCCGGTCAGATGCCAGAACGGTCGGCCGTGACGGATACGTCGACGGCAGCGGTCGCAGGTAAGGCACCGACGGTCAGTCATTGATTTCACCGCCCTGTCGTGCGGCCTCGATCTCAATCCAGTCCGTCCCGTCGACGGGCAATGTGGCGGCGCTAGGCACCCCATGCGTACCGGCCGTCCCAGCGTCCCAAGGGTCAGATTTTGAGCGTGAGTCCTGCGGGGACGGATGATTCTCGCCAACCGTCCCGATTTTCTGACCGTCCGTCCCCGCGCGGTTGAGCATGGCCGGGACGGCGGGACGGCCGGGACGCGGTAGGTACCTGAACCACGCCTCGGCAAGGTCGCAGGATCGGTAGCCCTTGCCCTGTCCGTCCCCGATCCGAACATTCCGGGACCGGATGCCGTAGGGGCGCAGCAGTCGGGCCAGGTCGCAGCCGGTCAACTCTCGGCCGTACCAGTCACCCCACGGCGCCTCCTCGATCTGGTGAAGGTACTTGAGGAGGTCGGCGGTAAAGATCTCCTCGACGTAGGTCGCGGTACCGATGGCGTCGTAGCGGGTGAACACCGAGGCGAGGTCGGCGAGCAGCCGTTCGGAGATGCTGGCCTCGTCCGGTTCGGCCGCGCCGGTGAGGATCTGGCAGGCGAGCCGGGCTCGCCGGGGCCAGTCCGCGCCGGCCAGGTCGGCCACGGCGATCAGGGACTCCCACACGTCGGCCGGCCGGTCGTCGACGGGAAGGTCGGGCTCGGCCGCGGCCAGCTCGTCGAGATGGGCAGTGATGACCTCGTGTAGCCGCTCTCGCAGGTCGTGCAGGGTCGGGACGGCTCGGCGGGATCGGTAGCCGCTGACCTTCTCCCCGGGCGCCCTGCGGCGCATCGGGATGACGACGGCCCGATCTTCGATGGTGTCCGGCATGGAGCCGATGCCGCCGATAGCGGCCATGGCGAAGGTGGGGCACGATTCCGGGCGCCGTGCGGCTGCGTCCCAGCGGACGTACGGCCAGCCGCGGGAGTGCCCCGAGTTGAGGATGCCGCGCAGGTCTTCGGCGCCTTCGCTGCGTTCACCCCGCCGGGTGGCGAACACCGAGTCGGCCTCGTCGAGCACTAGCGTAGGCGGGTCTTTCTCGTCGATGGAGCGGACCAGCGCGGCCGGAGAGATGTTGATCGTGCGGAGCACGTTGTGCGCGGTGCCGGCGATGACCTCCTGCAACCTGGTCTTGCCGCACTGCTTCAACGGCGAGGAGATGACCAGCCGGGTGGCGTGCTCCCATGCCGGCTGGGCGTGCGTCGCCGCCGTCCACAAGCAACGGCGTCGGCGGCCGCCGGGGACGGGAACGCGACGTAGCGGAGAAAGGTGCCGTGCAGCTCGTCGAGCAACTCACCGAGCGCTGCGTCGGCGCCGGCTGGGGCTTCTTCCCAATAGGCGCTCATTCTGTTGTCTCCCACTCCACGGCGCCGCCAGGATGGTCGCCACCGCGGCGCGCAATCCATTCGCAGCGCGGGCAACGGCATGGCCGGCGGTGACGACGCTCGGGCAGGGTCTGGCGCATGCGCTGGAGGTCCGCGTACGACGGCGCGGCCGCCACCGGCGGCGAGTCCTCGATCGCGGACTTCCAGGACGCGCTTATCTCGATGTGGGCAAGCCGTAGCCGATGTCCCAGCCGGCGGCGAAACCGACCCGATAGCCCGTCTCGAAGCTGACGGCCGCGGTCATGACGACCACCCGGCCACGAACGCGGTCAGGGCCAGCCGCTCGGCGGCTTCGCGGGACAGCACCATCTCGTATGTGGACGTTTCCCACACGTCGGCCAGGGCCGCTTCATACAGGCCGCGCAGCGTCGATGGTTCGAGAGCATCTAGCTCGACCTGCACGAGCCGGCCATGCCGGGCGACAAACGCGCCGGCACGGCTGTCGCTCACCTTTCCGGGGGTCGGCGGTAGCCCGTATTGCTCGACCTGGCCGGCGTCCAGGGCGACCCGGATGACCTTGTCCCAGCACGCGGACCTGTCCACAAAGTCGCGGTCGATGTCCTCACCGGAGGGGTCGAAGTCCCCGGCGTAGAGCAGCACCGCTGGCCGGGCCTGCCGTGCGACGTGCTCGGCAACGGTGTCCACATAGGACTGCGACGAGTACCCGCCGAGGGCGAGGACTGGAATGCCCAACTCGGCGAACCACGCCTCGAACTGGACGATCATGCCGGCTTTCTCCACGCCGAGGTAGAGCGAGAAGTCTTGCCCCTCGGTGCGATCCCGACGATAGGAACTGGCGGCAGCGCGCAGGATCTCCGCCGGCGATGACCAGGACGCGTCCTTGTGGATCGTGCGTCCGCGGTCGAGCAGGTCGGGGAACTCGCCGGCCCGCCGCGCCTTCGCTGTACGGTCCGACAATTGCTTGTAGTTGCTGACGGTGTTCGCTAGCAGCATCTCGGCGACCAGCCGGTAGAACAACTGCCGCAGCGTCACGAGACTGTCGTAACCGTCCACGATCTCCCTGGCCCGGTTGACGATCCTGGACCAGCCCTGGCGGCTCACCGGCCACCGTCCGCGCGCTCGCAGCGCCAGCTACCGGCGGCGCCGGCCCGGCGATGCTGGACGACCGCGCCGCAGCGTGTGCAGCGCCGCGACCGCCCAACCATCAGGTGAGGATGAGGTTGCACAAGGGGTTGTGTGATGTGGGCGGCGTCCTGGGCGGGCGCCGCTTTCTCTGTCTGCATCAGGCGGCCCCCCGCGGGGTTGCCCGCTGGGCAGTGATCCACTCGTCGACCGCCTCGCGGCTGTACCGCACGTGCCGGCCGAAGTTCACCGACTCCGGGTCGCGGCCCTGCAACCGCCACGCCCGAACGGTCCGCTCCGGCACTCCGAGCAGGTCGGCGAAGTCCCGGACGCTCAGCCACGGTTTCGCAGTGGCGCTCATCCCTACCTCCGATATGGTTCGATCACGGCCGTACCAGTGCGGCCCTGACGGGACCCTACCAGTTGTGGGTATCCGGTGACGGGAGCTACTCACTGTGGCACTATTTGGGCATGTCGAAAGCGAAGGCCACCGCGAGCCTCAGCACTCATTCCGACTTCGCGGCCGGTCTAGTTGAGCTCGCGCCCGGTATCAGCGTTCCCCGCCGAGTGACCGTGACGGCGCGCAACGGTCAGAACTACGACGACCTTCCGCCCGGGATCGAAGTCCGCCTCGACTTGCATGCAGTGCCAGGGGACAGCTCTCGGACAGGCAGGTACTCCTGCCGATCCGTGACTGTCGAGCAAGAGCCTGACGGGCCCGAGGTGACATCCGAGTTGATCCGCGCCCTCCCCATCGCTCGTCTCACACGGTGGGCGATCGTGCTGGAGTGGAAGAAGAAGGGTGAGACGAAGAACGGCTGGACCGAGTGGTCACAAGATCGTCTCTCCGATGAGGACATCGCACGGCTGAAGGCTGCGGGGCCAACCGAGGACACGCTCAAGTGGGTCGCCCGTTCCTACCGCTTGGCGCTGATTCTGGGCGAGCCGCCTACCCGCGCCGTCGAACGTGACCTTCGTGTGCCGCGGTCGACGGCGGGCCGTTGGGTCGCCCTCGCTCGCGAACGCGGACACCTCGGCGCTGCAGAGGGCGCGGGCAAGGCTGGCGGCTAGTGGGACGCCCGCCGCTGCCGGTCGGGGCGCACGGCCGCATCGACTTCCTCGAACTCGGCCCTAAACGGATCAGAGCACGCGCCCGCTACCGCGACCCCGATGGGGTGACGCGCACCGTCACCCGCACCGGGCCGACTCGCGCCCGGGCGGAGCGGAACCTCCGGGCCGCGCTCGCCGCACGCACCGGAATCCCTGGCCTTGCCGGGACGGCCACAGTGCAGCAGGCGGCGGCCGAGTGGCTGGAGCAGGTCACCGCGTCCGACCTTGCCGAGCAGACGAAGGCGCAGTACAAGCGTTTCGCCACCATGCACATCGTGCCCGGCCTCGGTGCTCTCCAACTCCGTGAAGTCACCGTGCCGACTGTCGACCGGTTCCTGCGGGCACTCGCCGAACGCAGGGGTGCGGCGACGGCCAAGACGGCCCGCTCGGTGCTCTCCAGCATTCTCGGGGATGCGGTACGTCAGGGCGCCCTGGCGGGCAATCCGGTCCGGGATGCCTCGCGGATCCGTCAGCCTGCACGCCCAGCGCGCGCCCTCACTTCGGCCGAGACGACAGACCTGCTTGCGAAGCTGGACGCCGACCCGCGCACGGTCCAGCTTGACCTACCCGACCTAGTGCGGTTCATGCTCGCCACCGGGGTGCGGCTCGGCGAGGCTCTCGCGCTCCAGTGGGCGCGTGCCGACCTGACCGCCGGCACTGTTGACATTGCCGCCACGATCATCAGACGCCCTGGCGTGGGGCTGATCGTGCAGGAGTCCACGAAGTCGAAGGCCGGCGCCCGAACGCTGGCACTACCGCCTAGCGCCGTGGCCATGCTTCAGCGTCGCCGAGGCAGGGTGCGCCAGGCGGCCGACCGTGCGGGCTACCCGTGGGTCACGTCGCACACCTTCCGCAAGACGGTGGCGACCCGGCTGGACGACGCCGGCCTGTCGGCGAGGGTCATCGCAGACCAGCTCGGCCACTCCCGGCCCAGCTTGACGCAGGACGTGTACATGGGCCGCCGGGTGGTCTCGGCCGACGCGGCGTTGGCGCTCGACTCTGACTCGTAAAGTGGTAGTAAACGGGTAATCCGGTCCGCTCAGGTAGGAAGGCCGCCACCGAAATCCCTTACTGCGCGGGAAATCTGGTGGGCCGCCAGGGGCTCGAACCCTGAACCCGCAGATTAAAAGTCTGCTGCTCTACCAATTGAGCTAACGGCCCTGTGCCGCGCGCAACGCTCCGGTGACGTCGTACCGACTGGGCTAGTCTCTCAGATCCGGCGGCATGCCTTCGCGCCGGTCGGTGTACGCCGGCTAGAGACGCGGGTCGACCGGCTCGGATTCCAGCGCCAGCACGGCGAAGACGCACTCGTGCACCCGCCACAACGGCTCACCACGCGCGACCCGGTCTAGAGCCTCGAGCCCGAGGGCGTACTCCCGCAGCGCCAAGGAGCGCTTGTGCCCGAGCCCCCGACTTCGCAGGCGGGACAGGTGCGTCGGCTCGGTGTAGTCCGGGCCGTAAATGATGCGCAGATACTCGCGTCCGCGCACCTTCAGGCCCGGCTGCACGAGGCCACGGCGGCCGCGGGTCAGGTTGGCCGCGGGTTTCACGACCATGCCCTCGCCGCCGGATCCGACCAGGTCCTCCCAACACCGCGAGCCGGCCGCCACCGACTCCGGATCGGTCGTGTCGACGGCGATGCGACGCGTGGTCGTCACGATGCCGGGGTCGGCGCCGGCCAGCCGATCGGCGATCGAGAGGTGCCAGGCGTGCGGTCGGTCGTGGTACGTCGTCCCGTCGGTGGCCAGCAACTGGAACGGCGCGACGCTGACGCCGTCGAGCCCGTCGGTGGGCCAGCAGTAGCGCCGGTACGCCGCGGTGAAAGCGGTTGCAGCGCCCTCGCGGCGACGGGTGCGCTCGAGCAGATCCTCGACGTCCTGGCCCCGCGCTGCGGCTCGGGACAGCACGTCGACCGCCGCGGGCAGCGCGGCCCGCGCGGCCGCACCGACGGCGGCGTACTGATCACGCAGCAGTTTCTCGGCCTTGGCGCTCCACGGCAGCACCTCACAGTCGAACAGCAGCCACGGCGTATGGAGGTCATCGAACAGTCCGGCGGACTCCGCCGCGTTCCTTAGCCGGCTGATGAGTTGCCGGTTGAGGTCGGCCGAGAAGAAGGGCCGGCCGGTGCGGGTCCAAACCGCGCCGATCGCATCTTCCGGCGCGCCGAAGCGGTCGCGGGCCGCGTCGAGATCGCGGCAGATCAGCACGACCGCGCGCGAGCCCATGTGCTTCTCCTCGCACAGCACGGCGGCGACCCCTTCGGCGCGGAAGGCGTCGAATGCCTGCGCCGGGTGCTCCAGCAGGTCGGGCTCGGTCGAGGTCGCCACCGGGCTCATCGTCGGCGGCAGATAGACCAGGAACCGCGGATCGATGGCAAACCTGCTCATCACCTCCAGCGCGGCGGCGGCATTCTCGGCGCGTACGCCGATGCGCCTCTGGTACGCCGTGTCGATCACGCGCGAGCCGGTGACATCGCCGATGTCGAGCACGTCGGGGTCGCGCCGGGTCACCGTGACCGCTTCTGGATTGGCGGGGAACGGGCGCGCGGGCTCGTAATAGACCCGCGCCGCCGGGACCGAGACCAGCTCGCGCTCGGGATACCGGAGGGCCGTCAGCCGACCCCCGAAGACGCAGCCGGTGTCCAGGCACAGCGTGTTGTTGATCCATTCCGGGCTCGGCACCGGAGTGTGGCCGTAGAGCACGATGGCGCGGCCGCGGTATTCCTGCGCCCAGGGGTAACGCACCGGCAGGCCGTATTCGTCGGTCTCGCCGGTGGTCTCACCGTACAAGCAGAACTGTCGTACGCGGCCCGACGTACGACCCTGATAGCGCTCGATGAGCCCGGCGTGCGCGACCACGAGCGCGCCACCGTCGAAGACATAATGGCTGATCAGTGCGTCGAGGAAAGCCCTGACGGCGTCGCGGAATTCGGCCGGCTCGGCGGCGAGCTGCTCGAGCGATTCGGCCAGCCCGTGCGTGAGCTGCACGTTACGGCCGTGCAGCGCCCGGACCAGCTTGACGTCGTGGTTGCCGGCCACGCAGATCGCGTCGCCGTCGGCGGCCATTCCCATGACCAGTCGCAGCACACCAGCGGTGTCGGGGCCTCGGTCGACGAGGTCGCCGACGAAGATGGTCCGCCGGCCATCGTGGTGCGCCCCGATCGGGCGGCCGGCGTCGTCGCGGCGGATCGCGTAGCCCAGGTCGGTGAGCAGTGCCTCGAGCTCGGCCCGGCACCCGTGCACGTCGCCGATCACGTCGAAGGGACCGGTCTCGGCCTTGCGGTTGTTGTAGACAGGGACGCGCATGATCTGCGCGGCGTCGATCTCCTCGGGGCCGGAAAGCATGTGTACGCCGCGGAACCCTTCCCGCTTCAAACTTCTCAGGCCGCGCTGCAACTGCCCTATCTGCCGACGTACGACGTGCGGGCCGAAGTCGCGGTCGGGTCGCTCCCGATTGCGGGCGAGACACAGCCGCTCCGGGAGGTCGAGCGCGATCGCCACGGGCAGGACGTCGTGCTCGCGGGCGAGCGCGACGAGCGAATTGCGCGCCGCCGGTTGCACGTTCGTCGCGTCGACGACCGTGAGACGGCCGGCGCGCAGCCGCAGGCCGACGATGAAATGGAGGAGCTCGAACGCCTGTGGTGACGCCTGCTGGTCGTTCTCGTCATCGGCGACGAGGCCGCGGCAGAAATCGGAGGAAATGACCTCGGTCGGGCGGAAATGACGGGCACCGAAGGTCGACTTCCCGGATCCACTGGCACCGACGAGGATCACCAGAGCGAGCTCGGGGATCTCGATCGTGCCGGTCATGCCGCCTCCTTGGTGAAGACGGCCATCTGGGTCGGTGCGCCGACCTCGGGGTCGTCGGTGCCGATGGGCACGAAGCGCACGACGTACCGGTATCGGTGCGCTGTGCCGGTCGCCCACCGCCGGAATTGTGCGCGCGTCCATTCGAATCGGTGATCGCGATGCCGGAACTGCCCGGCGGCGAGGTCGGCGAACCGGGCGTTGTGCTCCACGTTCGGTGTCGTCACGACAACGGTCGAGGGCGCTGCCTGCCCGAACACCGTGTGCGCCAGCGCGGCGAGGCGAGGGGGGTCGACGTGCTCGATGACCTCCATCAGCACGGCCGCGTCCAGACCCTTCAAGCGGTCATCGCGGTACGTCAGCGCTCCCTGGACGATCTCCAGCCGGGATCGCTGCCGCTCGCTCATCCGCTCCAACCGCAGCCGGCGGCCGGCTATCTCGAGGGCGCGGCACGACACGTCGACGGCGACGATCCGCTCGACGCTGCGGTCGGCGAGCAATTCGGCCACCAGCGTGCCCTCGCCGCAGCCGAGGTCCGCTACCGTCCGGGCGCCGGCCGATCGGAGGGCGGCGAGGACGGCGCCGCGGCGCTGCACGGCGAGCGGTTGAGGTCGATCGGCGAGCTCGGCAAGCGGCACGGCGTTGTCGATGTCCTCCGGCTCGGTGTCGTCGATCTCGGCCAGCCGGGCGAGTGCGTCGCGGGTGAGCGGATGGCGATGCGCCAGGTAACGCCGGGCGATCAGGCCCTTCTCCGGATGGGATTCCAGCCACCCCGACCCGGCGCGGACGAGCTTGTCCACCTCGTCCGAGCTGACCCAATAGTGCTTGGCGTCATCGAGCACCGGTAGCAGCACGTAGAGGTGGTGCAGCGCGTCGGCCAGCCGCTGGGATCCGGTCAGCCGCACGTCGACGTAGGGCGAGGTGCCCCATTCCGGGATGTTGGGGTCGAGTGGCGATGTGACGGCTTCGACCACCCAGCCGAGTGGCTCGAAGAATCGCGGCACCAGGTCGGCACCGCCGCGGCAGCGCACGGCCGGGACGCTGATCTGCAGCGGAATGCTGGCCGCGGCCAGCTCGGGACGCTCCTTGCACCGGCCGGTCATCGCGGTGGAGAAGACGCGCCGCATCGCGACCGCCAGCAGGCTCGAGCTGGCGTACGGACGATCATTGACGTATTGCCCGAGGCCGAATCCCTCGCCGTCGGACGTCAGCCGCTTCGACCCACGGACCAGTGCGATCGGGTCGACGTCCAGTATCAGGCTCGCCGTGCAGCGCGTCTCATCGGCCTCGGGATAGCAAACGTACGCCGTGCCGGCCGCGACCTCGAGACATTGCGCCCGGGCCGGATTCTTGTGCAGCAGGAAACCGAGCTCGGTCGCGGGTCGATGGGTCGTGATGATGGACAGCAGCACGCGACCAGTCTGACAAATAGTGACCGCGCGCGTCGTGCGCAATATCTGTGCGCCCCGTTCAGCGATCCCGCCCGGCAATGATGTAGATGCGCCAGGGTGATGTGCCAGGCTGATGTGCCAGACCAGCAGCGCGAGCTTCGCGGGAGGCTGTCATGCAGGATCGGATCCCGGATCCGAGCACGCTCGATCCGATCGAGCGGGCGAGCGTGGACGAGCTCAGGACGCTGCAGCTGGCGCGGCTGCGGTGCTCGGTCCGCCACGCGTACGACAACGTCCCGCGTTACCACGCCTCCCTGACCGCGGCCGGCGTACACCCGGACGACGTGCGCGACCTCGCCGACCTGGCGCGGATTCCGTTCACGACGAAATCCGACTTGCGCGAGGAATACCCGTTCGGCCTGTTCGCCGTACCCCGCGAGCAGGTGTCGCGGGTGCACGCATCGTCCGGTACGACGGGCCGGGCGACGGTGGTCGGTTACACCGCGGACGACGTGGCGACCTGGGCCGCCGTCGTCGCACGGTCCATGCGGGCGGGCGGCGTCCGCGCGAGCGACATCGTGCATGTGGCCTACGGCTATGGCCTGTTCACCGGCGGGCTCGGCGCGCACTACGGAGCGGAGGCGCTCGGCTGCACGGTCATTCCCGTTTCGGGCGGAATGACGAAGCGGCAGGTCACCCTGATCCGCGACCTGCGGCCCGACGTGATCATGGTGACGCCCAGCTATCTGCTCGCGATCATCGATGAGATGGTGCGGCAGGGCGATGATCCTGCGCGGTCGTCGTTGCAGGTGGCCATTCTCGGCGCCGAGCCGTGGACCGCGGACATGCGCGCGGAAATCGAGCAACGGCTCGACCTGCATGCTCTCGACATCTATGGATTGTCGGAAGTCATCGGCCCCGGGGTAGCGATGGAATGCATTGAAACCAAGGACGGCCCGACGGTGTGGGAGGACCATTTCTATCCCGAGATCGTCGACCCTGACACCGGTGAGCCGACGCCGGAAGGCGAAATCGGCGAGCTCGTCTTGACCTCGCTCACCAAACAGGCGATGCCGGTGCTGCGCTACCGCACCCGCGATCTGAGCAGGCTGCTGCCCGGAACGGCCCGGCCGATGCGCCGCATCGACAAGCTCACCGGGCGCACCGACGACATGATCATCCTGCGCGGTGTCAACCTCTTCCCGACCCAGATCGAGGAGCTGATCCTGCAGATCCCCGCGCTGGCTCCGCATTTCGAATGCGAGCTGACACGACCCGGGCGGCTGGACGAGATGTCCGTGCGGGTCGAGCGCCGCGTCGACGTCACGGTCGAGACGGCGTACGACGCCGGCGTGCGGCTGCGGGAAACGATCAAGGACGTCGTAGGGGTCACCGTGGACGTGGATGTCTGCCGTCCCGGTGGCATCGAGCGATCGTCCGGCAAGGCCCGCCGCATCATCGACAGCCGCTGATCCGCCCGTCGCCTGCGCCGGCCCGACCATGCGCACCCGACCCGCACACGCCCAGTCCGTCCCGCCGACCGAGCCGTTCCCGTCCCGCCGACCGCCGCGGCCCGTCAGACAGGAGAGGAGGAGGGACCTCGGGCAGGTGCAGGGCGACACCTGCGAGCGGTCAGCGGCGGCGCAGGCCATCGAAGGCGACGATCGCTATGGCATCGGCCAGCGCACCGGCATCGGGCCGGCCGCGGGGCTTGAGCCATTCGGTCAGCGAGTTGACCATGCCGAAGAGCAGCCGCGCGGTCGCGGCCGAGTCCACGTCCGGTCGCAGGTCTCCCTGCTCCACGGCCTCGCGCACCAGCGCGGCCGCCGCCCGGTCGATCCGGCGACGGCGGGCCAGCGCCTGCCGCTCCACCTCGCTGTTGCCGCGGACCCGCACCAACAAGGTGACATAGGGCAATCGGTCGACGAGCACGGCGACGCTGTCGCGGACCAGCCGTTCGAGTCGTGCGACGGCCGGCGCGTCGAGCCGGCGTACGCCGTCCACCGCCGCTTCCAGGCCGGCGAGCGCATGGTCCAGCGCGAGCCCGAGCAACGCGTCCTTGCCGTCGACGTGGTGATAGATCGCCGACTTGCTGATCCCCAGGCGCTGGGCGAGATCCTCCATGCTGGTGCCGTCGAAACCCCGCTCGTTGAAGACCTCGACGGCGCCGGCCAGGACCGTGGACACGTCGTGACCCGGCCGGCCGCGGCGGCGTGGGGGAGCGGTCATGGCGAGCGCAGCTCGTGGCTGCGGCCGCGGAACTCCGCGATCACCGCATCGCCGCGCCGCACGGCGACGTCGTAGACGCCGTACCGCCCGAACCGGGTCCGGACCCGAGCCTCCGCCTCGAGCCGGTCACCGATGCGTGCCGACGCGACGAAGACGATGTCCGCCGAGGCCGCCACCGTCGGCGGGCCGAATCCGTTGCAGGCGCAGGCAAAAGCGGTGTCGGCCAAGGCGAAAACGAGACCGCCGTGCGCGATGTCATGACCGTTGACCATGCCCTCGCGCACGGTCATCGCGGCCCGCGCCCAGCCCGCGCCGTGGTCGATGAGCTCGATGCCGAGGGCGGCAGCAGCCCGGTCGGCTGCCATCATGACGAGCACCGGATCGGGCGTGGTCATGGCATCGTCCCTCATCGGCACGGCTGGTCAGGACCGAACGTTCGGTAGAGAATAGCGCGCGCACATCGCTGACGACGTGACGAGGTGGGCCGCTGTGACGGATGCGTTCCTGGTCGGGGGTGTGCGGACGCCGCACGGCAGATACGGCGGCCAGCTCGCCGGTTGCCGGCCCGATGATCTGGCCGCGCTGGTGATCGCCGAGGCGGTACGACGGGCGGCGGTGGCTCCGGAGGAGATCGACGAGGTCATCCTCGGCGCGGCCAATCAGGCCGGTGAGGACAATCGGAACGTCGCGCGCATGGCCGTGCTGCTGGCCGGATTCCCCGACACCGTGCCCGGCTACACCGTCAACCGGCTCTGTGCCAGCGGTCTCACGGCGGTCGGCGCGGCGGCCGCGGCGATCCGGTCCGGTGAGGCCGACGTGGTGGTGGCCGGCGGCGTCGAGTCGATGACGCGGGCGCCGTGGGTGATGGCCAAACCCGGTGCGCCGTGGGCCAAGCCGGGTGAGGTCGGCGACACCGCCCTCGGTTGGCGATTCACCAATCCGCAGTTCGCCAGCGCCGATGCGGCCGCAGGCGCCCGCGCCGACCGGCACAAGATCACGTTGACGATGGGCGAGACGGCCGAGGAAGTCGCCACGCTGGACGGCATTTCCCGTGCGGACAGCGACGCCTTCGCGCTGCGCAGCCACGAGCGGGCCATCGCCGCGATCGGCGCCGGCCGGTTTGCGCCGGAGATCGTGGCCGTCGACACCCCGGCCGGGCCGGTCGGCACCGATGAGGGACCGCGCGCGGACACCAGCGCCGAGAAGCTGGCGCGGCTGCGGCCGGTCTTCCGGCCCGGCGGGATCGTGACCGCCGGGTCGTCCTCGCCGCTGTCCGACGGTGCCTCGGCGATCGTGGTGGCCAGCGCGCAGGCGGTACGCCGCCTCGGCCTCACCCCGCGGGCACGGGTCGTCACGACGGCCGCGGCCGGCGTACCGCCGCACCTGATGGGCCTCGGCCCGGTGCCGGCGACCGAGAAGGCGCTGGCCCGCGCCGGCTGGGCCAAGTCCGAGCTGGGGACGGTCGAGCTCAACGAGGCCTTCGCCGCGCAGAGCCTCGCCGTGATCCGACGGCTCGGGCTGACGGAGTCGATCGTCAACTCCGACGGCGGGGCGATCGCGCTCGGGCACCCGCTCGGCTCGTCCGGCTCGCGGATCCTGGTGACCCTGCTCGGCCGGATGGAGCGGGAGGACGCGCACCGCGGGCTGGCGACGCTCTGCGTCGGGGTCGGTCAGGGCGTCGCGATGCTGCTGGAGCGGGCGTGAGCGGCGACCCGGATCGGGGCGGATCCCGGCAGCCCGCACTACCCGAGCGCTCCCCGATGTCGGCGCCCAGCGGCCGCGAGGGCTCGATCGCGGTCGTCGGCGGTGGGCGGATGGGCGCCGGCATCGCCCAGGTCTTCCTCGTCGCCGGTCACCCGGTCACGGTGTGCGAACGCGACGACGCCACCGCCGAGGGAGCGGTCGCGCGCATCCGGGTCGGCCTCGGCCAGGCCGCCGACCGGGGCGTCATCGACGACGTCGACGCGGTCATGGCCGCCCTGCGGGTCGTCGCCGACGCCGCCCATCTGCCCGGTGACGCCGTGCTCCTCGTCGAGGCGGTGCCCGAGGAGGCCGAGCTCAAGCGGTCGGTCCTTGCCGCCGCGGAAGCCGTGCTCGGACCGGACGCGGTGCTGGCGTCCAACACCAGCTCCCTGTCGATCGCGGGATTAGCCGGCTCTCTGACTCGGCCGGAACGCCTGCTGGGCCTGCACTTCTTCAATCCTGTCCCACCCTCGCAGCTGGTCGAGGTGGTGGTCGGCGAGGCGACGGCCGAGGACGTCGTACGACGCGCAACGGCCTGGGTGCACGAGCTCGGGAAGTCCGCGGTCGTCGTACGGGACTCGCCGGGGTTCGCAACCAGCCGGCTCGGCGTCCTGCTCGGTCTCGAGGCGATCCGGATGCTGGAGGAGGGCGTGGCCGACGCGGCGACGATCGATCGCGCGATGGAGCTCGGCTACCGCCACCCGACGGGGCCGCTGCGCTCGACCGATCTGATCGGCCTTGACGTGCGGCTCGCGATCGCCGAGCACCTCGAGCGCGAGCTCGGCCCGCGCTTCGCGCCACCCCAGCTGTTGCGCGACAAGGTGGCGCGCGGGGAGCTCGGCCGCAAGAGCGGCCGCGGCTTCTACGACTGGTGAGCGCGACGCCCGGCCCGGTCCCGCTCCTCGGTGTGGGGGATCGTCCTTGTCATCGGACAGTCGATTCACCACGCTGCGGGTGGCCGAGCGGGTTGAGCCGAGGACCGATCTGAGAGAGAATTACTGAACGAACGGTCTGTATATCGACGGAGGTCGGCTGATGTCAGTGCTGCCCAGCTATCTTGGCGGCGCCTGGGTGGCGGGGACAGGCGACGGTACGCCGATGCGGGACGCGTCGACGGGCGAGGAGATCGGCCGGCTCTCGACCCAGGGCCTCCATCGGGCGGCGGCGCTCGACTACGGTCGCCGGGTCGGCGGCCCCGCCCTCCGTGAGCTCGATTTCCACCAGCGCGGCGCGCTGCTGAAGGCGCTCGCGTCCTACCTGCTCGAGCACCGCGACGAGCTCTACGCGCTCTCGACCCGCACCGGCGCGACGAGACCCGACTCGATGTTCGACGTCGACGGCGGCATCGGCGTGCTCTTCACCTATTCCAGCCAGGGCCGCCGCCGGATGCCGGCCGACACCGTGCTGGTCGAGGACGTCCCGTTACCTCTGGGCAGGAACGGGACCTTTGTCGGACAGCACATTCTCAGCCCATTGCTCGGCGTGGCCTGCCAGATCAACGCCTTCAATTTCCCGGTCTGGGGACCTTTGGAGAAATTCGCGCCGGCATTTCTTGCCGGAATGCCGACGCTGATCAAACCGGCCGAGCAGACGGCATACCTGACCCACCGCCTTGTCGAGCTGATGCTGGCATCGGCGCTCCTGCCCGAGGGGTCGGTGCAGTTGCTGGCCGGCGAGGCCGGCGATCTGCTCGATCATCTGACCGAGCAAGATCTGGTGGCCTTCACCGGCTCGGCCTCGACCGGGCAACGGTTGCGGGCGCACCCGAACGTCGTGGGCCGATCGGTCCGATTCACCGCCGAGGCCGACTCCTTGAACTGCTCGATCCTCGGCCCGGACGCCCATCCCGGCACACCCGAATTCGACCTCTATGTCAAGGCGCTGGTGAAGGAGATGACCGTCAAGGCGGGGCAGAAATGCACCGCGATCCGGCGGGCGCTGGTGCCGGCCGACCTGCAGGGCGCGGTCGTCGAGGCGGCGAGCGCGCGACTGGCCACGGTGAGCGTCGGGCATCCCGAGGCGGACGGCGTACGGATGGGGCCGCTGGCGTCGATGGAACAGCGCGAGGAGGTACGCCGCTCGCTCAAACCGCTGATCGACGCAGGTCGGGTGGTGTCCGGCCGCCCCGACGCCGTCGATGTCGTCGGCGCGGACGCCACCCGGGGCGGCTTCGTGTCACCGGTGCTGCTGGTGGCCGACGGGAGCCGGGCCGAGCCGCACGAGGTCGAGGCGTTCGGCCCGGTCAGCACGGTCATCGGCTTCGACACGGTGGAGGAGGCAATCGCTCTGGCCGCGCGGGGCAGGGGCAGCCTGGTTGGCTCCGTCGTCACCGCCGACGCCGATCTGGCCGGGCGGATCGTCCGCGGTCTCGCTCCGTGGCACGGCCGGATCCTGGTGCTCGATCGCGACAATGCCCAGGAATCGACGGGGCACGGCTCGCCGCTGCCGCTGCTCGTGCACGGCGGCCCAGGCCGCGCCGGCGGCGGCGAGGAAATGGGCGGACCTCGGGGCGTGGCCCACCACATGCAGCGCACCGCCGTGCAGGGCTCGCCCGCGATGCTGTCTGCGGTGACCCGGCGCTGGGTCGCCGGCGCGCCCCGGCGTACCGAGCGCCGGCACCCCTTCCGCAAGACGCTCGGGGAGCTGCGGATCGGCGACACCGTCGTTGCCGGCCCGCGCACCGTGACGCTCGCGGACATCCAGCATTTCGCCGAATTCACCGGCGACCGGTTCTACGCCCACACCGACGAGACCGCGGCGGCGGCCAACCCGTTCTTCGACGGCCGGGTCGCGCACGGGTATCTCGTCGTGTCCCTGGCGGCCGGGCTCTTCGTCGATCCGGCTCCCGGCCCGGTGCTCGCCAATTACGGCCTGGAAAACCTGCGGTTCCGGGCACCGGTATATCCCGGCGACGCGCTGAGCGTCACGCTGACTGCCAAGGAGATCACGCCCCGGCCCGACGAGGATTTCGGCGAGGTGCGGTGGGATTGTGACGTGACCAAGCCGGCGGCCGACGGCGGCCCGGATGAGTCGGTGGCCAGCTACGACGTGCTCACGCTGGTTGCCAGGCAATGGCCGCTTCCGGAGGAGTCGCCATGAGGAAGACCGATACGCTCCAACGTCATTTCGACGATGTCGTCGCACATGACGCGCGGGTCGAGCCGCGGGACTGGATGCCCGACGGCTATCGCCGGACCATGGTCCGCCAGATCGCGCAGCACGCGCACTCGGAGATCATCGGGATGCAGCCCGAGGGCAACTGGATCACCCGCGCGCCGTCGTTGCGGCGTAAGGCGATCCTGCTCGCGAAGGTGCAGGACGAGGCGGGCCACGGCATGTACCTCTACGCGGCGGCCGAGACGCTCGGGGTCGATCGCGCGGAGCTGACCGACAGACTCGTTGCCGGTACGCAGAAATACTCCTCGATCTTCAACTACCCGACCCTGTCCTTTGCTGACGTCGGCGTCATCGGCTGGCTGGTCGACGGCGCCGCGATCTGCAACCAGGTGCCGCTATGCCGTTCCAGCTACGGTCCGTACGCCAGGGCGATGATCCGCATCTGCAAGGAGGAGTCCTTCCACCAGCGTCAGGGCTACGAGTTGCTGATGACGATGATGCGCGGCACCGAGGCGCAGCGTGACATGGTGCAGGACGCCGTCAACCGGTTCTGGTGGCCGTCCCTGATGATGTTCGGGCCGCCGGACGATCGGTCGCCGAACACCGCCCGCTCGATGGCCTGGCGGATCAAGCGGCACACCAACGACGAGCTGCGCCAGCGCTTCGTCGACATGACCGTGCCGCAGGCCCAACACCTCGGTGTGAGGCTGCCGGATCGCCAGCTGCGGTGGAATGCCGACCGGGGCCACCACGACTTCGGGCCGGTCGACTGGGACGAATTCACCGCCGTCGTGAGCGGCAACGGCCCGTGCAACACCGAGCGGGTTGCCCGCCGGCGCAAGGCCCACGAGGACGGCGCGTGGGTGCGTAAGGCGGCCGCGGCGTACGCCGCCCGCGCCGCCGGGAACGGTGCGTCGTGACCGGGCCGGTACGGGCCGGCTGGCCGCTCTATGAGGTATTCCTGCGCGGCAGGCGCGGGCTCAACCACGTCCACGTCGGGTCGCTGCACGCCGCCGACGCCGAGATGGCGCTGCACTCCGCCCGCGACCTCTACACCCGGCGCAACGAGGGCGTGAGCATCTGGGTCGTGCCGGCGACGGAGATCACGGCGAGCAGTCCCGACGAGAAGGACGCCTTCTTCGCACCGGCGGGCGACAAGGTCTACCGGCACCCGACCTTCTACCCGATTCCCGACGACGTACCGCACATGTGATGACCACGGCCGAGCATTCCACGGGTGACGGCTTCGGCGATGCCTACATCGGTTTGTCCGATGAGGACGGCGACGGGCGGTGGGCGTACGGCACGGGATTCGACGATCCGCTGGCCGGCGTCGACACCGCCGTTCCCGACGGAATCGACGGTGCCGCGCTCGCGACCTACTGCCTCATGCTCGGCGACGACGCGCTGATCTACAGCCAGCGGCTGCAGGAGTGGGTCACGCACGCGCCCGAGCTCGAGGAGGAGACGGCGCTGGCCAACATCGCGCTGGATCTGCTCGGGCAGGCGCGGCTGCTGCTCAGTCGGGCCGGTTCGGCCGACGGCACCGGCCGGGATGAGGACCGCCTGGCGTTCTTCCGCAGCAAGGAGGAATTCCGCAACGTGCGGCTGGTCGAGCGATCCGACAAGGATTTCGCCGAGCTCGTTTGCCGGCTATTGATCTTTGCGACCTGGCGGCTGGCCGCATGCGAGGCGCTGCGCGGCTCCCGCGACCCGGTCCTGGCCGCGGTGGCGACCTCGGCGGTAAAGGAGCTGAGTTATCACCGCGACTACGCGGCACGGTGGGTGATCCGGTTGGGTGCGGGTACGCCGACCTCGCACGACCGGGCGCAGGCCGCGCTCGAGGCGGGGTGGCCCGACGTCGACGCGCTCTTCTGCCCGCACCCGATCGAGACCGGGCTGGTCGGTGTCGCGGTCGACCCGGGCCGGTTGCGGGCCGCTTTCGATGCGACCCTGCGGCCGGTGCTGTCCGCCGCGACGCTGCGACTGCCCGACGCCGCTCCGCACGCACGCGTCGACGGCCGGTCCGGCCGCGACGGCGTACACACCGAAGAATTCGGCCCACTGCTCGCCGAGATGCAGAGTGTCGCCCGCACGCATCCGGACGCGACATGGTGACCACGGACGCGATCCGCCGGATCGTGCGGGAGGTCACGGATCCCGAGCTCCCGATGCTGACCATCGAGGATCTCGGCATCCTGCGCGCAGTCACGGTGGACGGCAATCACGCGGTCGTGACGATCACGCCGACCTTCAGCGGCTGCCCGGCGATCCCGGTGATTCGTCGCGCGCTGCGCAGTCGGCTCGATGCCGCCGGGTGCCACGATGTCGCGGTCCGGACGTCGTTCGCACCGGCATGGACGAGCCAATGGATCACCGCGGACGGCCGGCGCAAGCTGGCCGAGGCCGGGATCGCGCCGCCGAGCGGCGGGGCCCGGGTCGACGCACCGGTCTTTCTCGGCCGCCCCGAGCCCGTCGTGCCGTGTCCGCGATGCGGCTCAGCGCACACCCACGTCACGGCTGACTTCGCCGCGACCGCGTGCAAGTCGCTGCACCGCTGTGACGATTGCGACGAGCCGTTCGAGCACATCAAGGACGGGTGACGTGCGGCCGCGGTTTCGCCCGCTGCGGGTGACGGCGGTCGAGCGGCTGACCGATGACGCCGCAGCCGTCACCTTCGAAGTGCCGGCGAAATTCGCGGCCGAGTTCGCCTTTGTTCCCGGGCAGTCGTTGACGGTACGACGCGGCGCGGTGCGGCGGTCGTATTCGATCTGCGCGCCCGCCGGCGCGATGCCGCGCGTCGGAGTCCGTGAGGTCGAGCGTGGCGAGATCTCCGGCTGGCTGGTGCATGACGTCCGCGTCGGCGATGTGATCGACGTCCTCCCGCCGGCCGGCCGCTTCACACCCGACCTGACGCGGCCGGGTCACCATGTGGCGATCGCGGCCGGCTCGGGCATCACACCGGTCCTGTCGATCATGTCCTCGGTGCTGGCGGCACAGGAGAAAGCGGCCGCGACCATCATCATCGGAAATCGGCGGGCGGGCACGGTGATGTTCGGCGAGGACCTGGCCGATCTCAAGGATCGCTATCCGGCGCGGCTGCAGCTGATCCATGTGCTGTCCCGCGAGCAACAGGAGGTCGCGCTGCATTCGGGCCGGCTCGACCCGGGCAAGCTCCGGGAACTGCTGCCGGCCACCGTCGAGGTTGCCGAGGTCGACGCGTGGTGGCTGTGCGGCCCGCTCGGCCTCGTCACCGGCGCGATCGACGTCCTCACCGAGCTCGGGGTCGATCGGGGCCGGGTCCACCGCGAGCTCTTCTACGTGGAGGACGAGCCGCCGCCGATGGCCGAGCACGTCGAGGAAACGGTCGGCACCGGCGCGGAGGTGACCGTCATCCTGGACGGGCGGCGGAGCACGTCGGCGATCCCACCCGGCGTACCGATCCTCGACGGGCTGCAACGCACCCGCCCCGACCTGCCGTTTGCCTGCAAGGGCGGCGTATGCGGCACCTGCCGCGCCCGGCTGGTCGCCGGTGAGGTGCGGATGCGCCGCAACTATGCCCTCGAGGATGCCGAGCTGGCCCGGGGCTACGTGCTGACCTGCCAGTCCGTGCCGATCACCGATGCGGTGACGGTCGACTACGACGGATGAGCAGTGCCGACGATTGCCTGCTGTCACTGGGTTTGGCGGCCCGCGCGGCGTGGGCACCGTTGTGAGCGTGAAAGTTTCGTTGCTAGTCGATGGCCTCGAGGTACGCCGTCCCCCTCGGCGAGAGCTGATAGCCCACCGGGAGGCTCTTCGTGAGGCCCATCGCCTTGAGCTTGCGCACGTCCAGCTTGAAGGGTGCGGTTTCCCGGCCGAAGGACGCGGCCAGGTCTGGCGCGCGGACCGCCGGCCGTGCGGCAATCGCGCGCAGCGTCGGCCGGGTCCAGGGGCCGAAGCTGCTGGCCCGGTCGAGGCGGTCGAGGCGTGCGGTAATCGCGGCGATGTCATCGGTGCGGAGGTCGCCGTCGGCCGCCAGCACGTCGCGCGGATCGGCATCGCGCACGCCGTGCAAGGCGATGCGATAGATCGGCAGGTCGTCGGTGTTGCGCAGATCCTCGATCAGGGCCGCCGCCGACGGGTAGCCGGCCCGAGCCGCATCCGCGTCGGTGATCTGGGCGGCGGTCACGACATCGATCGCGTCGACCTCGATCATGCCGGCACGGGTGCGGTAACGACGGCCCGGCAACACCTGCAACCGCTTCCACCGCCGGAAGGTCAGCGTCACCCGCCCGTCGGCGATCGGCCCGGCGTACTTCGCCTGGATCAGCACGAAATAGACCGTAGCGGGTGACCGCCTGCGGGCGTCGGCTCGCATGCGGCCCGTCCTACCGGCACGATGGGACCGGCCAACTGCGAAGGAGACTCACGTGCCGCAAATCGCGATCGCCGTCGTCGGCATGGGCTTCGGCTCTGATTTCGCCCCCATCTATGCCCGTCATCCGGATGTCGCCCGGGTGGGCATCGCCGACACGGACCGGCGGCGACTCGACGCCGTCGGCGACCGGCTCGGGATCGCGGACCGCTTCGCGACGCTCGGCGAGGTCCTCGCGTCGGGGCGGTACGACGCGGTCCACCTGACGACGCCGGTGCGCTTGCACACCGATCAGTCGGTGGCGGTGCTGGAGGCCGGGTTGCACTGTGCCTGCGCGGTGCCGATGGCGACGACGATCGAAGACCTGCGCCGAATCATTTCCGCGCAGCGCGCGGCTGGCCGCAATTACATGATGATGGAGACGATGGTTTACGGGCGCGAATACCTGTACGCCGCCGACCTGCATTCTCGCGGCGAGCTGGGCGGGCTGACATTTCTGCGCGGATTCCATCTGCAGGACCTGCACGGCTACCCGCCGTACTGGATGAGCTATCCGCCCATGACCTACAGCACCCACGCGCTGTCACCACTGCTGGCCATTTCCGGCGCGCGGGTGCAGACGGTGAGCTGCCTCGGCTCGGGAATCCTGCAGGATCAGTACGCCGGTGACTGGGAAAATCATTTTCCGCTCGAGACCGCGCATTTCCGGCTGGACAAGGACAATCTCGCCGCCGAGGTCACGCTCTCGTTCTTCCAGACCGCGCGCCAATACCAGGAAGGATTCAACGTGTATGGCGATCGGGCCGGCGTGGAATGGGCGCTGCTCGGCGAGGACGAGATGTGGCTGCACTCCTTCACCGAAGCCGCAGCCGGCGCCCGCCGCGAGGTCGACGTGCAACGGATCGACCCGCCCGACCGGGCCGACCTCTTGCCCGGCGAGATCGCCGACTTCGTCCAGCCGACGACCTACACGCCGGCCGGCGCCCGAGAGCCGATCACGGTCGGCGCCGGCCACGGCGGCTCGCACCCGCACCTGGCCGACGAATTCGTCCGCTCCATCGTGGAGCACAGGCCCCCGCGGGTCGATGCCCTGACCGCCGCGAACTGGACCGCTCCCGGCATCGTCGGCCACGCCTCCGCGCAGCGCGACGGCGCGCTGCTCGCCGTACCGCAGTTCACCGAAGCCGATCCGCTCGGCACCACACCCTGATCGCGTCGAGTCCCCCGGCCCGACGTCATCGTCGGCTCCGCTCTGCCGGGTGTTGGCCTCGTCACAATTTTTGGCGCGAAATTCCGGCCAGACTCGTCAGACCTGCGAGATGCCGCCCGGCAGGTCGACGGTCGTGCCGTCGGCGTCGACCCGGACGTGGAGCGGGCCGTGCGGCGTGCGGAGCGTGCCCTCGGCCCACTCGAGCCCGCCGAGCTGCGGATTGATGTGTACCGCACGCATCCCGGGCGCGGCCGGGCGTACGCCGAGGACGGTCGCGTAGAGATGGAAGATCGGGTGCGCGCCCCAGGCATGGCAGTCGCTGCGCGTCGGCTCGGGCTGCTCGACGACGGTCCGCAGGCCGCTGTCCAGCAGCCCGAACCACAACGCCAGCCGGTCGTGGATCACGTCCACCCGCCCGACGCGGCCCAGCGCCTCGAACAGGTAATGATCGAAATAGACGGTCGTCCGGGACAGGCCATCGCTCTCGATCGCCCGCTCGACCGCCGCGGTGCCGTGCCGGGCGCCCGCCAGCAGCGCCAGGCATTGGGCGTGCTCGCTCCAGTGCTCGTGGGCCGGCTCGTCGGCGTAGAGGCCGCGCTCGGCCGACCAGAAGCGGGCCTCCGACGCGGCCAGCACCCGGCCGGCCAGCTCGCGCTGCCGCGCCGCGAGATGCGGCTCGCCGAGGTGGTCCTCGAGCTCGGCGGCCAGCCCGGCCGCGTGGGCGAGCTGAAAATTCAGGATGCTCGAGACGTCCCAGTGCGCGCCGGGCGGCGCGCCCGCGGACCACTCCGAGACCCAGTCGGTGAAGTTCCACCCGTCGAGGGCGTGGAAGACCCCGTCCTCGTCCACGGTCGTCCGGCAGGCATCGAGCACGGCGCGCACGCCGGGCATCAGCGTTGCCGCGAAGTCAGCATCGTCCCGCCACATCGCGAAGTCGTGCACCATGGCGACCCACCACAGCGAGAACGGCGGGATCGTCTGCAGGATCCGGGACGGGTGGCGGCTCCGGGTGAGCCCGTCCGTGCCGCGGCTGCGGTCGAAGGCCAGCAGCGCCTGCCGGGCCAGCCGGTCGTCATCCTGCGTCACGTAGGCCACCAGGCACTGCAGCCGGGTGTCGCCGGCGTACTGGAGCTGCTCGTAGTACGGGCAGTCCATCGTCGTCTCGTGCGAGCACATCTGCAGCGTCCGGAATCCCAGCCGCTTCACCTCCGCCAGCCGGTCGTCGCTCGAGGCGAACGAGCTCTGGTCCTCGTACGGATACCGGTTCTCGTGGAAGCTCAGCTCGGCGATCGTCAGCGCGGTGCCGCCGGTCTGCACGGTCACCTCGACAAAGCGGCCGGCCTCCCACCACAGCGTGCTATGCACCTCGTCGCCACCGCCGGCGATGAAGCGGTCGCCGACGCCGTCGACTTCCTGACGGGTCGACCGAAATCGCTTGCCCTCGATGGCGTCGCGGTCGCCCTTGCTCCCGTCGTTGTCAAAGAGCGCCTCCTGCCAGTGGATGCGGACGACGGCGTCGCGGCCACCCTGCAGGCGCACGACCGGGTGCGCGCAGACGTAATTGTCGAGATCGATGAGGACGCGCCGGTTCGTCCCCGCCGGCACCGTGAGCGACGTACCGCTGAGGAGTCGCTGCCACTGCTGCTCCTCGGGATGGATCGAATCGGCGGCGCGGACCGGGACCGCGTGCGTGTCGCCACCGGGGAAGTCGGCGACGAGGCGCACGGTGCCGCCGGAGTGGGGCGCCTCCCACTGCTCGGGCAGGATCGCCGGGATCAGCATGCGGGTCGGCGGCATGTCGTTGGCAAACCGCCGCGCGAAGGCCTGCTGTACGTCGCGCGCGGGCGTCCAGGTCAGCGCGTCGTCGCCGGTCGGCCAACCCCACGGGTAGACCCGACCGTCGAGCTCGAGCTTGGCGCCGCAGCCCCACGCGACGCCCTTGTCGAGGAATCGGTGCCCGGGCAACACCGCCGCCTGCCAGCCCGCCGTGCCGGTCGTCAGATCAGGGCGGTCCTCGGCCGCGAGCAGGAAGCCGTGCCCATGGCTGAACTGCGCATAGGGCGCGTCGTCACCGATCGTCCAGACCCGGGCCGCGAGCCAGTGCCGGCCCGCGGGCAGCGACACGTCGTACGACGCGAAGCTCCAGTGATCGAGGTCGCCGCGATCCGGGCCGCGGCCGATGCGCAGGCCGTCGAGATAGAGCTCGTAGCGCTCGTCGGCCGACACGTGCACCCGGCAGGTCGTGGCGGCCGCGCTGTCAACGGGGAGCCGGTAGCCAATCACGAAGGGAGCGGCCGGCTCGTCCTCCGGGCCGATCCACCGGGCCGGCCAGTGGGCGCGGTCATTCCACCCGCCCTCGCCCGCCTCGACGAAGGGATCGCGGTCGATCAGGACACGCCGTGCGGTGGCTGAAGTCACCGGTCCATTCTGGTCGACCCCGCCGCCGATAGGGGACCGATCCGAGATTAGGTCGGGGGAGCGAGCACCGCGAAGGGATCGGTCACGTCTAGCGCGGTCGACGTGAAGCGATAGAGCACAGCGGGCCGCCCGCCGGACGCTCCGGATCGCCGGGTGTCGCCGGTCGGCTCGATCTGTCCACGCCGGGTGAGGATTCGCTGCAGGTTGGTGGGTTGTACGCCGTAGCCGAGCGCGGCCCGGTAATAGCCGGCGAGGTCGGACATGGTGAAGAGCGGCGGCGCGAGCGCGAAGCCGATGTTGGTGTAGGAGAGCTTGGCCCGCAGCCGCCGTACGCCGCCCGCCACGATCGTCGCGTGGTCGAAGGCCAGTCTCGGCAACCGGTCGACCTGGTGCCACGTTGTGTCCGGCGGCAGCACCGGGTCGGCGTCGGCGGGGACGAGGCCGAGGTAGGACGTCGCGAGCACCCGGACGCTCGGGTGGCGGTGCGGGTCGCCGGTCGTCTCCAGCTGTTCGAGGTGGTTGAGCTCCCGCACGTCGACCTTTTCCGCCAGCTGGCGGCGGATCGACGCGACGAGATCCTCATCACGCGGAAGCGCTCCACCGGGCAGCGCCCACGCCCGGGCGAACGGGGCCTGGCCCCGCTGCCAGAGCAGCACCGACAGCACTCCGCCGCGCACCTGGAATACGACCGCGAGCACCTCGTGTTCCACGGCCAGGGATGGCGCAGGCTGCTTCCCGGTTGCCTTCACGACACGTGATGGTAAAGTACGAGAGATGTTTTCGCCTGTCAGGCGATAACCTCGAGGAGGAAGTCGTGACCACAGCGGTCGAGACGGCGCCCGGCGCGGGGCGATCCGCGGAGGGTGCGTCAGGAGGCCTGCAGCCGGGCTGGGCGGACGAGGTCCGCCGGCTGGCCACGGAGCGTGACGCCGTCATCCTGGCGCACAACTACCAGAGGCCCGAGATCCAGGACGTGGCCGACCACGTCGGCGACTCGCTCGCCCTGTCGCGGATCGCCGCCGAGGCGGCGGAGAGCACGATCGTCTTCTGCGGCGTGCACTTCATGGCCGAGACGGCGAAGATCCTCTCGCCGGGCAAGACCGTGCTGATTCCGGACCTTGCCGCCGGGTGCTCGCTGGCCGACACGATCACGGCCGACCAGCTCCGGGCCTGGAAGGCCGAACACCCCGGGGCTGCGGTCGTGGCCTACGTCAACACCTCCGCCGCCGTCAAGGCCGAGACCGATGTCTGCTGCACGTCGTCCAACGCGGCCGACGTCGTCCGCTCGATCCCCGAGGACCGGGAGATCCTGTTCCTGCCCGATCAATTCCTCGGCGCGCACGTGCGGCGCGTCACCGGGCGCGACAACATCCACGTCTGGTCGGGTGAATGCCACGTGCACGCCGGCATCGACGGCGGCACGCTGCGCGCCCGGATGGCCGAGAATCCCGATGCTGAGTTACTTGTCCACCCCGAATGCGGCTGCGCGACCTCCGCGCTCTACCTGACCGGGGAGGGCGTCGTACCCAAGGAAAGGGTCAAGGTCCTCTCGACCGGCGGGATGCTCGAGGAAGCCAAGCGCACCACTGCGGACAATGTCTTCATCGCCACCGAGACCGGCATGCTGCACCAGCTCCGCGGCGTCAACGACCACACCATTTTCACTCCGATCAACGACCGCGCGGTGTGTCATTACATGAAGATGATCACGCCGGCCAAGCTGCTCAATTCATTGCAGAACAATGTCTTCGAGGTCACGGTCCCGCCCGGTATTTCGGAAAAGGCGCGGGCGTCGGTGCAGCGCATGGTCGAGATCGGCAATCCCTCGGTCGGTCAGGAGTAGACCGATGGCATTGGTACGCCGCCTGTCGGCGCCCGCGCCGACGTGGCAGCGCGAAACCGACGTGGTCATCGTCGGCTCCGGAGTCGCCGGCCTCGTCACCGCCCGCGACCTGCGCGCGGCCGGGTTGCGCGTCCTGATCGTCACCAAGGACCGCATCACCCAGGGCAGCACCACCTGGGCCCAGGGTGGTGTCGCCGCCGCGATCGATCCCGGTGACACGCCGGCGCTGCACCTGCGTGACACGCTCGTCGCCGGCGCCGGCCTGTGCGACGAGGCGGCGGTTGCCGTGCTGGTCGACGAGGGCCGGGCCGCCGTACGCCGGCTGCTCGCCGAGGGCGCGAGTTTCGACCGGCGTCCCGACGGCATCCTGGCCTTCACCCGCGAGGGCGGGCACTCGGCGGCGCGGATCATCCACGCCGGCGGCGATGCCACCGGCCGGGAGGTGCAGCGCGCGCTGGAGGTCGTGGTCAGCGGCATCGGGGTGCAGGAGCACGCCTTCGCCCTCGACCTGCTGCGCGGCGACGACGGGGCGGCCACCGGGGTCCGCGTCGGGCTGATCGACGCCACGACCGGCGAGTGCGACTCGGTCGGCGACATCCGCGCCGGCGCCGTCGTGCTCGCCACCGGTGGGATGGGCCAGCTCTACCGGGCCACCTCCAATCCGAGCGTGTCGACCGCCGACGGTGTCGCGCTCGCGCTGCGCGCCGGCGCCGAGGTGGCCGACCTGGAGTTCGTACAGTTCCACCCGACGGTGTTCTTCCGCGGCCGGGGCGCGCGCGGGCGCCAACTGCTGGTGTCCGAGGCGGTGCGCGGTGAGGGCGCGACCCTGATCGACGCGACCGGCGCGCGGGTGATGGCCGGCGTGCACCCGCTCGAGGACCTCGCCCCGCGCGACGTCGTGGCGCTGGCGATCAGCCGGCGGATGGCCGAGGCTCCGGGCGGCATCGAGGACCACGTCTTCCTGGACGCTCGCGGCATCGGTGCAGAGGAGCTCGAGCTCCGGTTCCCGACGATCCTGGCGGGCTGCCGAGAATCCGGCATCGACCCGGTCCACGAGCCGATTCCCGTTGCGCCGTCGGCACACTACGCGTGCGGTGGGGTGCGGTCCGACATGAACGGTCAGACGTCGATCCCCGGCCTGTACGCCGCCGGCGAGGTCGGCTGCACCGGCGTACACGGCGCCAACCGGCTGGCCTCGAACAGCCTGCTCGAGGGCATGGTCGTCGGCGCCCGGGTCGCGGCGACGATCGCCGCGACCCGGTCCCGGCCTGTACGCCGAGCCTTGGGTGAGGTCGACGCGCCGGCGCCCGGTGTCGTGGTGGCTGACTTCAGGTCCGACATCACGACCGCGATGTCGCTCAACGCCGCCGTACGCCGGACTCCCGAAGGGCTCGACGAGGTCGCCCGGTCGCTGGAGAAAGCCCCGATCGAGGCCGACGCCGCGCCCAGCCTGGCGGCCTGGGAGACCACCAACCTGCACACCGTCGCGACCGCGCTGGTTCTCGCCGCGACCCGGCGTACCGAGTCCCGCGGCTGCCACTTCCGCGAGGACGTGCCGCAGCGGGACGAGGGCTGGCGGCGCCGGATCGTCACCACGCTTGATGCCGACGGCGAGATCGCGCAGGAGCTCTCGTGACCGCCACGCTCGCCGCACCGGCCCGCGAGGCGATCGATGCCGTCGTCGCTCTGGCGCTCGCCGAGGACCTCGCCGGCGGGATCGACGTGACGACGGTCGCCACCGTGCCGGATGGCCAGCGCGGCATCGCCGACCTCGTCGCCAGGGAGGACGGCGTGGTCGCGGGAATCGCCGTTGCCACAAGGATCTTCCAGCTTCAGTCGCCGATGTGCGAGGTGATCCAACGCGGGTCCGACGGGACCCGCGTCCGTCCCGGCGACGTGCTGCTCACGGTCAGCGGGCCGACCCGGGACCTGCTGACCGCCGAGCGGACCGCGCTCAATTTGATCTGCCACCTGTCGGGAATCGCCTCGACCACGGCACGGTGGATCGCGGGGGTCGACGGCACCGGAGCGGAGATCCGTGACACCCGCAAGACCATGCCCGGGCTGCGGGCGCTGGAGAAGTACGCCGTGCGCTGCGGCGGGGGAGTCAACCACCGGATGTCGTTGTCGGACCAGGCGCTGATCAAGGACAACCACATCGTCGCCGCCGGTGGCGTGCGCGCGGCGATCGACGCCGTACGCCGGCTGCGCCCGGACATCGCCACCGAGGTCGAGTGCGACACGGTGGCCCAGGTGCGCGAAGCGGTGGCGTCAGGTGCGACGATGGTCCTGCTCGACAACATGTCGATCGACGAGCTCAGCGCATCCGTCGCCATCGCGGGGCCGGCCGGCGTCAAGACCGAGGCCAGCGGCGGGCTGCAACTCGATGCCGCCCGCAACGTCGCGGGCACCGGAGTGGACTACCTGTCCGTCGGTGCGCTCACGCACTCGGCGCGGGTGCTCGACATCGGCCTTGACCTCCGATCGGCGCGTTGATTCGGGCGCATTGATTCGACGGTCATCCGCAATCGGCAAAGGAACGGTGCACCAAGTGAGCGCAGCGCCCGCGAGATCCAGCGTCTTCGACCGCGGGGCCGAGCGGTATGACCGCGCCCGGCCGCGGTACCCGCGGCGGCTGGTCGACGAGCTGGTGGCCGCGCTGCCCGGCAGCGACGTGCTCGAGATCGGCTGCGGCACCGGTCAGCTGAGCGTTGCGCTGGCCGGCCGCGGACCCCGGGTGACGGCGCTCGAGCTCGGGCCGGCGCTGGCCGCACGCGCGGCCAGCCACCTGGCGTCGTACGACGGCTGCCGGGTCATCAACGCGGACTTCGAGCAGTGGCGCCCGGATCGGCGGTACGACGCGGTCGTCTCGGCGACGGCGTTCGGCTGGCTCGGAGACGGCAGGATCGGCCGGGTCGCCGACGCGCTCGAACCGGGTGGGCTGGCCGCGATCGTCGGCACCTCGCACGTGCGCGGCGGCACCGAGGCGTTCTTCATCGACGTGCAAGCCTGCTACGAGCGGTGGGATCCATCGACCGAGCCGGGACTGCGGCTGGCGAGCAAGCACGAGTCCGACGGCTACGGATTCGCCGAGGATGAACGGTTCGAGATCGTCGCGAAGAGCCACTACTTCCGCGACATCGCCTACACCGCAAGCGACTACGTCGACCTGCTCGGGACGTATTCCGGCATGATCGAGCTCTCCGAAACTCGGCGCGAGCGGCTGTTCGCCGATATTCAGAAACTGATCGAGGAGCGGTACGACGGCCGCATCGTCAAGCGCTACCAGCACGAGCTCCTGCTCACCCGCCGCGCCTGACCCGTTCCTTTAGGCCCACCGCCGCCCTGGCCACGTCAGCACCCGCTCCGTCCCCCAGTCCCCGTCGACATGCCACGTTTGGCTGTGCTCCCCGGCGTGGCGGCAGCCAAAACGGGCAAGTCAACGCTGGGAGGGAATTCAGCCGGGGAGGCCGGAGTTGGCGTACGCCGCGTCGACGGTCTGCTCGAGCAGCACGGCGATGGTCATCGGGCCGACGCCGCCGGGCACGGGCGTGATCAGCGCGGCCCGCTCGGCGGCTGCTTCGAAGTCGACATCGCCGACGTTGCCGGGGTTGTAGCCGGCGTCGATGACCACGGCGCCCGGTTTGATGTCGTCGCCCTGGACGAACCGTGGCCGGCCGACCGCCGCGACGACGACGTCCGCCGTGCGCACGATCTCGCTCAGGTCGCGGGTCTTGGAGTGGCAGTAGGTGACCGTGGCGTCGCGGCCGAGCAGCAGCATCCCGACCGGCTTGCCGAGGATCGGGCTGCGGCCGATGACGACGGCGTGCGTGCCGGTGAGGTCGACGTCGTACACCTCGAGCAGCCGGAGGATGCCGGCCGGCGTACAGGAGTCGAAGCCGGGCTCGCCGAACGCGCCGGCGGCGAAGGAGTGCATCGTTACTCCGTCGACGTCCTTGCCGGGCGCGATCGCTTCAAAGGCCGCCCGCTCGTCGATACCGGCCGGCGTCGGGTGTTGCAACAGGATCCCGTCGACGTTGGTGTCCTCGGACAGGTCGGTGAGGGTTGCGACGAGCTCGGCCGTGGTCGTCGTGTCCGGGAGCTCGACGAGTCGCGAGTCGATTCCCGCTTTGCGGCAGCGGTTTCGCTTCATCCGGACGTAGGTCACCGACCCGGGGTCGGCGCCGACGAGGACGGCGGCCAGGCAGGGCCTGCGGCCGGCGGCCTGCGCAAAGCCGGCGGCGCGCGTCTTACACGTCTGGAGGATCTTGGCGGCGACGTCGGTGCCGTTCATCAGGGCTGCGGACAACGGGGGGCCTCCGGGTCGATGTCGGTGACTGCCCAGGCGCACGGCGCGATGATCCCGGCCGCTCCCCGGTGGTGTCCCACCCAAGCGCCAGTCACGGCCCGGCGAGTCGAGCCTATCGGGCACGGGCGAAGCTTCGGCGCCGGGCCGGCGCCGGTGCTGGCGGGCCGGTAGCCGCGCCTCGCCGGGGGCGGTGCTGGCTGTGATCGCGTGCGACGTTCCGGGCCCGATCATGCCTTGACGGTTATATACAGTTGCGGTTATGTTCAGGACATGGCGGAACCGATCTGGCCGGCGCTGACCGACCCGCATCGCCGGGCAATGCTGGATCTCCTGCGGGAGCGACCGCGTGCGGTGGGCGAGCTGGTCGAGCGGCTGCGGCTCAGCCAACCGGCGACCTCGAAGCACCTGCGGGTGCTGCGGGAGGCCGGATTGGTGCGGGTGATGCCCGCGGCGCAACGGCGGATCTACACGGTCGACCCCAAACCGCTGGCCGATCTCGATGCCTGGCTGGCGCCGTACCGCAAGCTCTGGAACGCGCGCCTCGACGCTCTCGGCCGCCACCTCGACGATTCCGATCAGGAGAAATGATGGATATTGGCAGTTACCTGGAGTACGACGGAAAGCCGGCGGTCCGGTTCGAGCGGACGTACGCCGCACCGGTCGATCGGGTCTGGCGAGCGGTGAGTACTCCGGCGGGGCTGGAGCACTGGTTTCCCTCGGCCGTGGAGATCGAAGCGCGGCCCGGCGGCGTGATCCGATTCATCGGCGACCCGAACGTCGACGACCGCGAGGGCACGGTGGTGGAATTCGAGCCGCCGCGCCGACTCGCCTTCACCTGGGGTGACAACGTGCTGCACATCTCGGTCGAAGCCCTGGCGGACAGCAGCACGCGCCTCGTCCTGATCGACGTACTCGGTGAGCGCGGCGAGGCGGCCCGCAATGCAGCCGGCTGGACCGTGTGCCTCGCCGAGCTCGACAAGGGCATCGCCGGCACTCCCGGCGAGGGACCGCACAGCCCGACCGCCGAATCGTGGCAGCAGGCCTACGACCGCTACGTCCAGGGCGGAATGCCCGCCGGCGCGGACATCCCGGCGGCGACCTGAGTGCCGACCCCACCCGCGTTCCTGCGGCGGCCAGTAGGTGCAGAGCCGCACACTCGATGAAACGGCTCAGCCGAAGCGGCCGGTGATGTATTCCTCGGTCCGTTTGACCGATGGGTTGGTGAAGATCTTCTGGGTGTCGTCGATCTCGATCAGCCGGCCGGGCTGGCCGACGCCGGCGAGGTTGAAGAACGCGGTGCGATCGCTCACGCGCGCGGCCTGCTGCATGTTGTGGGTGACGATCACAATCGTGTACTGGGACTTGAGCTCCACGATGAGGTCCTCGATCGCGAGGGTGGAAATCGGGTCGAGGGCGGAGCACGGCTCGTCCATCAGCAACACCTGCGGCTCCACCGCGATCGCTCGCGCAATGCACAGCCGTTGCTGCTGGCCGCCGGAAAGGCTGCCGCCGGGCTTCTTAAGCCGATCCTTGACCTCGTTCCAGAGGTTGGCCGAGCGCAGGGACCTCTCGACGATCCCGTCGAGATCCGATCGTCTCATCCGGCCGCCCTTGAGCTTGATGCCGGCCGCCACGTTGTCGGAGATCGACATGGTCGGGAACGGGTTGGGCCGCTGGAAGACCATGCCGATCGTGCTGCGGACGTTGACAGGATCAACGTCGGCGCCGTAGATGTCCTGGCCGTCGAGGAGGATGCTCCCGTCGATGCGCGCACCAGGAATTACCTCGTGCAGGCGGTTGAGCGTGCGCAACACGGTCGACTTGCCGCATCCGGATGGCCCGATGAAGGCGGTAACGCTCCGCGGCTCGATGGTGAATTCGACGTCCTCGACGGCGAGGAACTTGCCGTAATAGGCGTCGAGATCCTTTGCGTCGATGCGCTTTGCCATAGTCTTCCTATTTTCTATCGGCGCGGATGGTCCGGTACGTCGTGCGGCGGCTCAGCTGCGAACCTTGCTGGACCGGCCGATCAGCCGGGCAACCACATTCAGGACCAAGATGATGAAGATCAGGGTTAGGGCGGTGCCCCACATCCGATCGGTGGCGTAGTGGTACCTGACATTTCCGAGCTGGCCCACCTGGTCGTACATCATGCCCGGCAATGATCCCTGCGGCCCGCTGAACAGGTTGTTGTTGATATTCGGGCTGTAGCCGACGAGAACGAGAAGCGGTGCCGTCTCGCCGGCCACCCGGGAGATGCCCAACATGATGCCGGTCACGATGCCGCTGAAGGCCGTCGGCACGACGACTCGCATGACCGTGCGCCACTTCGGGACACCGAGCGCGTACGACGCCTCCCGCAGCTCGTTGGGGACCAGGCGCAGCATTTCCTCCGTCGCCCGCACAACGGTGGGCACCATGAGCATGACGAGGGCGAGCGCGATGTAGAAGCCCTGCCGGTGCCCTCCGAGTGTCGTGATGAAAACGGCGTACACGAAGAGCGCGGCAACAATGGACGGGATGCCGCTGAGAATGTCGACCATGAAGCTGGTCGCCTTGGCGATCGGACCGCGGACGTACTCGACGAGATAGATGCCGACCATCACGGCGATCGGAACCGAGATGACCGTGCACATCAGCACCTGCTCCGCGGTTCCGAGCATTGCGTGATAGGCACCGCCGCTGCTGTCCCGGAAGGTGATGCTGCGCTGGCTGTGAGTCCACCATTGCGACTTGACGATCACGGCGTACCCGCGCTTGATGACCGTGTAGAGCAGCCACACCAGGGGCACCAGTGCGAGCAGGAAGGCGAGCACGATCCCGCCGCCGGTGCCGTAGTTGGCGAACTTTCGGGTCCGTCGTATGCCGGTGCGCAAGAGATCCGCGGTGGGCGGGTTGTCCGTAGCCACCGAGCTCATCAGTACCGCCTGCTTCGATTGATGACAATCCGCGCGACCGCGTTGACCGCGAACGTCAGGAGGAAGAGCACGAGGCCGGCGGCAATGAACGCCCCGGTCTTGCTGGGTTCGTTGAATTCGGCCGCGTTGTTCGCGATCCGGGATGCAAAGGTCTCGCCGCCGTTGAAGATCGACCACGACCATTTCGATCCATTGCCCAGGGTCGAGAGGATGAGGGTGACCGCGATGGTCTCGCCGAGCGCACGGCCGAGACCGAGCATGGATCCGCTGATGACTCCGGCCCGTCCGTGCGGCAGGACGGTCATCCGAATCATTTCCCAGCGCGTGGCGCCCAGCGCCCAGGCACCCTCGATGTGGTCGGTGGGCGTTCGCTCGAAAACCTCGCGGTTCAGCGCCGTCATGATCGGCAGGATCATGATCGTCAGGACGATCGTTCCGATGAAGATCGTGCCATCGTCGACGGCGGTCTTCCCGAACAGCGGGAACCAGCCGAGAGCCGTCACGAAGCCGTCACGCAGTTGCGACAGCTGCGGCGCCAGCACGTAGATGCCCCACACGCCGTAAACGATCGACGGGATCGCGGCCAGTAGGTCGATCGCCGAGGCGACCGGTCGGGCCAGCCGGCGCGGTGCGTACTGCGTGATGAACAGGGCGATGCCCACGGAGACCGGGAGCGCGATGATCATCGCCAGCACCGACGAGATTACCGTGACCCACAACAGGTCGGCGATCCCGAATTTCAGTGGCTTCGAGTCCACCTCCCAGGTGCGGGAGGTGAGAAAGTTCACCTTGTCGTGGGCGATCGCCGGAATGGCTTTTTGCAGCAGGAAGGCAGCGACCAGAGCGACCAGGGCGATGACGAAGATCCCTGACCCGGTCGCGAGACCGGCGAAGATGCGATCGCCCCGTCGCGCGTTGCGGCTCGGCATTGCCGCGCCGGCGATGGCGGCCGTATCCACTCCACCGACCGGGCCGCTCATGCCCGGACCAGACACGACATCGGGCACCGGTGCGGGCGGCCCGTCATCGTCGTTGCGGTCGGTCATGGTTTCCGGTCCTGGCATAGATCGTCCCTGAGGTCCGAGCTTTCGGAATGTCCGAACCCCGCCTGCTGGCCGGTGCACAGCAGGCGGGGTCCAAGACGCCGTACCTGACGAATCGTCGATCCGCCGCTCAGCTGAGCCTTCCGACCGAGGCGATGACCTTCTTCTGGATGGAGGTAGGCAACGGCGCGTAGCCGAGAGCGGTTACCGACTGCTGGCCGCCGCTGCTCGAGGTGTAGCTCAGGAACGACTTGATCAGCGCGGCCTTCTTCGCGTCGGAATATTTCGTGCAGACGACTTCGTAGGTGACGAGGATGATCGGGTAGGCACCCTTGGCCTTGGTGGCGTAGTCGAGGCTCAGGGTGAGGTCGTTGCCGGTGCCGGTGACCTTCGCCGCCGCGACCGCCGTGCCGGCCGACGCGCCGGTCAGCGCGACCGCGCCGCCGCCGTTGTCGATCTTGGCCTGCTGGAGCCCGCCGTCCTGGGCGAAGGACCACTCGACGTAGCCGATCGCTCCGTCGGTCGACTGGATCGCCTGCTGCACGCCGTCCGAGCCCTTCTTGCCCTCGCCGACCGAGCCGCTCCAGCTCTTGCTGGGCTCGGCCTTGTAGTCGCTGGGCGCGGCCGCAGCCAGGTATTTCTCGAAGTTCTGGGTGGTGCCGGACTCCTCCGACCGGAAGATGACCTTGATCGAGCTGCTGGGCAGCTTCGCACCAGGGTTGGCGGCCTTGATCGCCGGATCGTCCCACGTCTTGATCTTGCCCTGGAACATCCTGGCCACCAGCGTCGGGGTGAGGATCAGATTGTCCAGACCCTTGACGTTGTAGGCGATCGCGATCGGTCCGACCACCATCGGCAGGTCGAGCGGGGCGCTCCCGCAGCGCTTCTGGGCGGCCGCGATCTCCCCCTTCTTCGGGTCGAGTGCCGAGTCGGAGCCGGCGAAGTCCACCTGCCCGCCGGTGAAGTTCTTGATCCCCGAGCCGGACCCGGTCGGGTTGTAGGTGATGGTCGAGCCGTCGCACTTACCTTGATAGTCCTTGATCCATTGACCGATCGCGTTCTTCTGCGCGGTCGAGCCCTCGGCCTGCACGCTGCCCTTCACGCACGACGGGGCACCGGGGCCGCCTGCCGAATCCGGCCCGGCCGGGGCGGACGTGCCCGTGCCGGAGCTGGCACCGCCGGCGGCCGAGCTTGCGGAGGCGGAGGAGCCGTTGCCGCCGCTGCCGCCCGACTTGTTGTTGTCCGAGCCGCAGGCGGTGAGTGCCATCGCGCCCACGACCAGACCGGCGGCGAGCGCAGTTCGGTTCAGATTCACGCAAGGTCCCTTCATCCGGCAGCTGGGCCGGTTCATCGGCGAGCGCGCCGTCGTGGCGCGTCCCGTCCTCGTGGCGTCTGTCGGACGCGTGACGCATCGGCGTGCCGCGTCCGACGATGCCGAGCCTAGAAAGGCAATGTGGCGCCATCAGGTGATCGGCCGGACGCTGCGACGGCGGACAGGTGAACACCAGGTGAAGCGATGGCGCGCCGGGAATCGGCGCCTGTCCGGCAGGTGTACGCCGGGTGGCTCAGCTACTTACCCGGGCTACCTACCCGAGCTCACTTTTTGGACGTACTGCACGTCGGCCCGGACGTCGGCGAAGCCGAGCTTGCGGTACGTCGCACGCGCGGCCGGGTTGCTGTCGTCGACATAGAGGATGACGCGCTCGATCCCGCGCTGCTGCAGGTATTTCAGCCCGGCGACCGTGAGTGCGGGGCCGAGCCGTTGCCCCTGCGCGGACGGATCGACGCCGAGCACGTAGACCTCGCCGATGGGCGCGGCAGCGCCGCCCGGCGTACCGCCGTGCACCTTGGTCCAATGAAAGCCCGCGATCGACCCATCCGGGCGCACCGCCAGCAGGAAACCGGCCGGGTCGAACCACGGCTCGGACTCGCGAGCGAGAACATCGTTGACGGTCCAGCGGCCCTGCTCGGGGTGATCGGCAAAGGCGCGGTTGTTGACCGCAAGCCAGGCGGACTCGTCGGCACCGACGACGAACGTCCGCAGCGTGATACCCGGCGGCAGTGCACGCTCGGGCAGCCCGTCGGAACCGCCGAGCGGTCGAGCGATCTGCCAGAGCACCCGGTCGCGCGAGAGGTCGACGCGACGGGCCAGCGCCGCCGCGGCCGGCAGGTCGCCGTGCGCCCACGCCCGCAGGGCGGCGCCGTACCGCCCGCTGATCCGCAGCTGCGCGTCGAGCAGGCTCGCCCCGTTGCCCTGGTTGCGTGCCGTCGGGGCGATGGCGAATTCGCTCACCGCGGCGCCGGTCGCGGCCGCGCGGAGATCCAGTCGCGCGTAGCCGTCGATCGACCCGCCTGGACCCATGACCACGAGATGGCGGACCTCGCGCGGCCCGTTGTCGGCCACCGCCGCGGCCCGGAGATCGAGGCGGGCGGCCTCGGAGATCGGCTCGACGCCATCGGCTGCCTCGGCGTTCCTCAGCAGGGCACGGACCGCGTCGTACGCCGCGGCGTCGCCGGCCGGGAGGTCGGTGATCACCGGCGCCACGGGACCATCGAGAGCCGTCGGTTACCGGTAGTTCGACGGTGCCGGATCGCCGGGCTCGGCGGGCAGGGCCGCTGCGCGCGGCGACGGGCCGGGGTCCGCATCGCCGTCGACACCGGCGGGGCCTGCGCCCACCGTGCCGATAGCGCCGAGGGAGTCCTCGCGGGCCCGGCCGGCAGGCGGGCTGACGAACTTGTAGCCGACGCCGCGCACGGTGCCGATCAGGGCTTCGTACTCGCCGCCGAGCTTGGCCCGCAGCCGGCGGATGTGTACGTCGACGGTGCGGGTGCCGCCGAAGTAGTCATAGCCCCAGACCTCCTGCAGCAGCTGGCCGCGGGAGAAGACCCTCCCGGCGTGCTGCGCCAGGAACTTCAGCAGCTCGAATTCCTTGTAGGTCAGGTCGAGCGGCCGGCCGCGCAGCCGGGCGGTGTAGCTCTCCTCGTCGACCGTGAGCTCGCCGACGCGGGTCGGCGAGCCGACTCCCGCCCCGGCCTGGCGACCGCCGACGGCGACGCGCAGCCGGGCCTCGATCTCGGCCGGTCCGGCGCTGCTGAGCAGGAAGTCGTCGAGCGACCAGTCGTGGGAGACCGCCGTCAGGCCGCCTTCGGTCAGGACTGCGAGCACCGGGCTGGTCATGCCGGTGCTGTCGAGCAGCCGGCAGAGCGCCCGCGCGGCGGCGAGCTCCTGGCGCGCATCGACGATGATGGCGGCCGCGGTCGGCGACTCGACGAGCACTCCGACGTCGGGGCGGGCGAGCGTGACCCGATGCGGCAGCAAGGTGAGCGCGGGCAGCACCTCGGCGATCGGGGCCGCGGCGAGCACCAGCAGGTCCATGGAGCGGCTCCTCCCGGCACGCACTCGAGCACGATCATCGCTAGCCCCGAGCCGCAAGCCTATCCAACGGGTTCGATGGGAGCTTCGCCTCGGCAGGGCTCGGCTTCCCGTGCGCGTTGTAGACGAGGGGTCAGCCATCATGGGGGCGTGCAGCTCACCTCCGACGGCGTCGCGATCGCGACGACGTACGACGCGCCGCTCTCCGAAGGCGACCGCACCTGTTTCGTGGTGGGGCACGGCCTCACCCGGCGCAAGGATCACCCCGCGGTACGCCGGGCGGTCGAGCGGTTGCGCACGCACGGCGCGGTGGTCTCGCTGGACTTCCGCGGGCACGGCGACTCCGGTGGTCGATCGTCGGTCGGCAACACCGAGATCCACGACCTCGAGGTCGCGGTCGCGGAGGCCAGGTCGCACGGCCACGACCGGATCGTGTCGCTGGGTTTCTCCATGGGGGCGGCGATCGCGATCCGGCATGCGGCCCTCATCGGTGGCGTGGACGCGGTGGTCGCCGTCAGCGGTCCGGCGCGCTGGTTCGAATTCGGCACCCCGCCGATGCGGCGGGTGCACTGGGTGTGCGACACGCGGATGGGGCGATGGGTCGGCCAGATCGCGACCCGGACGCGGCTCGGCGCGACCTGGGATCCGATTCCTGCCGCGCCGATCGAAGTCGTCGGCGGGCTCGGCGTACCACTGCTCGTCGTGCACGGCGACGCGGACGGGTACTTCCCGCTGGATCATCCCCGCGCGCTCGCCGCCGCGGCCCCCGATGTGGCGCTCTGGCTCATCCCCGACATGGGCCACGCGACCAGAGCGGTCTCGCCGGAGCTGCTCGATCGGATCGCCGGCTGGGCCGCGGACCGGATCGGCGCGGGACCACATCCAGCCGGCGATAAACTCGGGGATCGATGAGCGTGAACCGGTGGATCTCCCTGCAGGGCGCGGTCAACGCGCGTGACGTCGGCGGTCTCGTCGGCTCCGGGGGCCCGGTGCCCGGCGGACGGCTGCTGCGATCGGACAACCCCCAGGACCTGACCGAGACCGACGTGATGCTGCTCGTCGACCAGATCGGGATCACCGACGTTATCGACCTGCGGTCCACCTTCGAGGTCGCCGCCGAGGGGCCCGGGCCGCTGTCCGAGCACGCCGGCGTCACGGTGCACCATCTCTCCTTCCTGCCCGAGTCCGACGCGGTGACCCGCAAGCCGACGGCCGGCGAGCTGCTGCCATGGCAGGAAGGCGAGCTGGCCGAGCGCGGTGACCACGCGTCGTACCTGGGCTATCTCTCCGACCGCCCCGACTCGGTCCTTGCCGCCCTGCGGGTGATCGGCACGGCCCGGGGCGCCGTCCTCGTGCACTGCGCAGCGGGCAAGGACCGCACGGGCGTCCTCACGGCGCTCGCGTTGACCATCGCCGGCGTACCGCGTGCCGACATCGTCGCCGACTACATGCTCACCGACGAGCGGATCCAGCTGGTCCTCGACCGCCTCGCCGGATCCCCGACCTACGCCCACTCGGTGGTGGGCCGCCCGCTCGACTCGATGCGGCCGAAACCCGATGCGGTCACGCATGTCCTGGACGCGCTGGACGCGGACTGCGGTGGACTCGTGCGGTGGCTCGGCGCGCGAGGCTTCGGGGCCGACAACATCGAGGCGGTACGCCGCAAGCTGCGCTGATCGACCGGAACCCGGCGCACGGGTTATCTAACCTGGTCGCCGGACGTGACACCTCCAAGACCGCCGCGGCGGGACAGAACGGGGAACCGATGCGCAAGCTGGCCGTGGCCGTGATCATCCTCGCCGTGCTGGCGGTGGCGGCCGACCGGATCGGCGCCGCGGTCGGCCAGCACGAGCTCGCCGCGCAGCTCAAGAGCAAGATGGATCTGTCCGAGGAGCCCGCCGTCACGGTGCACCACATCCCGTTCCTGACCCAGGTGATCCGCGGAAAGTATTCCGACATCGAGGTCGACGCGAAGGGCGTCGAGTCGGGGCGGTTCCACGACCTCAACCTCTCCGTCAACCTGCACGGAGCGAAGGCCCCGCTGGGCGACCTGCTGTCCGGCTCGATCGACAACCTCCCGGTGGACACGGTCGGCGGTGAGGTGATGGTGACCTACGACGACCTCGCCCGGGCCAGCGGCGTGCCCGGCATGACGATCAAGCGGTCCGGCGACGGGGTCGAGGCGAGCGTGCCGGAGACGATCGGCGGGCGGCAGGTGACCCTCTCCGCCGTCGTTACGCCGACGCTGGTCAGCGGCGACGCGATCAGGGTCCGGGCCTCCCAGGTGAGCATCCCGGGCGCCGCCGGGAGCGACGTCAATCTCGTGAACGGCAAGCGGACGCTGACCTTCACCGTGCCGCTCGATCTGCGGTTCGGCCTCAAGGCCACCACCCTGGATGTCCGCGACGACGGCCTGCGCCTGGCCGGAGCCGCGCACGACGTCACGCTGACCAGCGACATGAGGACGGGGTCCTGAGCGGCTCAGGCGCCCGGTACGCCGTGCGAGAGGAACCCGGCGCAGAGATCCCAGACCGAAGGCGGCGGCCACCGACGCGCACACGATGGCGAGGTCGAGCCGATCGCGCGGTCGGGGTCGGCTGGTAGGGTCGCACACATGGGCGTGTTGCTCACTTCCCGCCGCGCGGTCGACCTGTGCCGCGTGGGCAGCTGCCTGTGTCCGGTCGGCATCCGCCCGGCCGCCTGAGCTCGCTGCCTCCTGGACCGGAACGGTCGCCGACCCGACCGGTCGCGGAATTCTCCGCCCGCCAGAGGGCGTTCCCGCGTCAGGCCCACCTCACGGCCTGCGCTTTCACGGACATCTCGAGAAACCCCTACCTGACCACCCGCCGGACGACGTACCGGTGGATCGAACCGCAAGGGAGCACCACACATGAGCCGTTCCGACGTACTCGTCGACGCCAACTGGGCCGAGGCGAATCTCACGTCGCCGGGCGTGGTCTTCGTCGAGGTCGATGAAGACGTATCCGCCTACGACAAGGGCCACATTCCCGGCGCCGTCAAGATCGACTGGAAAAAGGACCTGCAGGATCCGGTCCGCCGCGACTTCGTGAGCAAGGAGCAGTTCGCGAAGCTGCTGTCCGAGCGCGGGATCAGCAACGACGACACCGTCGTCCTCTACGGCGGCAACAACAACTGGTTCGCCGCCTACGCGTACTGGTACTTCAAGGTTTACGGGCACCGGAGTGTCAAGCTGCTCGACGGCGGTCGCAAGAAATGGGAGCTCGAATCGCGTGAGCTGTCCACCGACGTCCCGCAGCGGGCGAAGGCGTCCTACTCCGCGCAGGAGCCGGACACCTCGATCCGCGCCTTCCGGGACGAGGTGCTCGTCGCGATCAACACCAAGAACCTGGTCGACGTGCGCTCGCCCGACGAGTTCAGCGGCAAGCTGCTGGCGCCGGCGCACCTGCCGCAAGAGCAGAGCCAGGTCGGCGGGCACATCCCCTCGGCGATCAACGTGCCGTGGAGCAAGGCGGCGAACGAGGACGGCACCTTCAAGTCCGACGGCGAGCTGACCTCGATCTACTCCGAGGCGGGCCTCGACGCGGCCAAGGACACCATCGCCTACTGCCGTATCGGTGAGCGCTCGTCGCACACCTGGTTCGTGCTGCGGGAGATCCTGGGCAACCAGAGTGTCAAGAACTACGACGGCTCGTGGACCGAATACGGCTCGCTGGTCGGCGTGCCGGTTGCGAAGGGCGCGTGATGACGGCGGGCGGCGGTTGCGGCGCTCCCGACCAGAACGCGTCGGTCGACGTCGGGTCCGAGACGGTGATCTCGGGGCGGGTCGTGTCAGCCGGTACGCCGGTCGCGGCCGCCTATGTGCGGCTGCTGGACGCCTCGGGCGAGTTCACCGCCGAGGTGCCGACCGGCGACGGCGGCAACTTCCGGTTCTTCGTCAAACCCGGCGACTGGACGCTCCGCGCATTGTCCACGGCCGGCCAGGGTGAGCAACGGGTGAGTGCGGCGCATGGCCTCAACGAGGTGGACCTTCCCGTCGCATAGGTGATCAGACCGTCCCAGGGCCTGCCTCGCCGTCGCTGCGTCGCTGCAGCGGCGTCGGATCCTCGATCCCACGCCGGCGCCGGTGTGCATCCGCGGACCGGCCGGCGCTACCGGCTAGTCTCGGCGCCATGCTCGAGCGCGCGTATCTGGTTCTCGTCGTGGCCGTCCTGCTGGTGCTTGCCGCGCTCGGCGTCTATGCGGCGTACCGGCTGACGCGCAGCGGTCGATGATCGCGCCCGGCCCGCCTCCGATCCCGGCTGATTCCGCGGATCTGCGCGAGGGCGCCGCGCTGCATCCGGACCTCACGGCGCTGCTGCCGCTCGTCGGCACCTGGCGGGGCAAGGGCAAGGGTTCGTATCCGACGCTGGAATCGGATTTCGACTACGAGCAGCAGGTCACCTTCGTCCACGACGGCCGGCCGTTCCTGCGCTATGAGTCGGTGTCCTGGCTGATCGACGAGGGCGGCACTCCGATCCGGCCGGCAGCCCGCGAGCTGGGCTGGTGGCGGCGCGGCGATCACGATCCGAATGGCATCGAGGCGCTGCTCGTGAGCCCGACCGGCATTGCCGAGGTCTTCCTCGGCAGCGCCAACACGGCGACCCAGTGGGAGCTGGCAACCGACGCCGTCGTACGCACCCCGAGCGCAAAGGAGATCAGCGCCGAGCATCGCCTCTACGGCATCGTCGAGCGCGACCTGCTCTACGCGTGTGACATGGCGGCGGTCGGGCGACCGCTCACGCCGCACATCTCAGCGCGGTTGGTGCGAATCGGAGGCTGACTCGGGCTTCTGGCCGTGCAGCCGGGCGAGCATCCGGTTGTATGCCTCGAGCGCCTCGTCGCTGTCGGGATCGATCTCGCGATCATCGGATGTGCCGGTACGTCGGGAGAGCTCGCCGGATCGCACGTTTTCGAGAAATCGGCCGAAGCCCTCCTGTTCCGGCACACCACCGCGCAGCCACATCATGACGAGCACCATCATCATGACCAGCATGATCCCGTCACCGCCGATCCACATCAGCGCGCCGCCATTGCGAACATCGTCGACGGGACCCGGACCCCAGGACGGCGACATCGCCGCAAACGTGGTGAAGGGCGCCGTCTTGGTCTGGAGCAGCACGACTCCGACCAACGTATCGCCCAGCATCGAGATGAAGAGCAGGACGAGCCGGATCGGATAGGTGACCTGGTATCGCGCCGGCTCGCGGGTCAGCACCTGATTGAAGAAAAGATAGCCCGAGCCCAGATAGAGGATCTGCTCGACAAGCATGACCGAGTCGTGCCGCATCATGGTGTCCATGAATCCGGTCAGGTGCGTGCCGATCAAGACGAACGTATAGCCCGCGACCGGCACGATCGGGAAGGTCAGCAACCCGACCAGCCGCGATCGGAGCCCGACGAGCACCAGCCGGCGGGCAGGGCCGCGCAACGCCCGCAACGACAGCGTGATCGGATGACCCATCGCCAGCAACCACGGCGCGACCATGATGAACATGAGGTGCGCCACCATGTGCATCCAGAACAGCCCGCCGTGCCCGTACACCGCGGGGCTGCCCATCGACGCGGCGACGATCACCGCGAGACCCGCGAGGAAGGAGATGGTCCGGCCGATCGGCCAGGGCCGCGACGGGTGCCGCCGGTACAACCGCACCGTGGCCGCGAGATAAGCGGCCGCGACGATGGCCAGGACGGCCGTCGTACCCGGCCGGAACTCCCAGGTGCCGACGGCCCGGGCCCAGGTCAGCGGCACCAGGTCGTGGCCGTGCATGTGCATCATGACAGTGTCTCCCACAGTGGATCCTCAGCACGGTGGTCGTCTCGTCGATGCTCGTCGTGCGGGCGGCAACCGCCACCGGCCACCCTTGTCCGGTGTGATCCAGCGGGACAAACCCGGGTGGCGTAGTGGTCGGCGGCGACGGTTTCGATCAGCACAGAGATCGGGCCTCACGCCGCCGGGCCGAGGAAGTGGAGCTGTGCCGGGGCCCGACGGGTGCCCGATGTCATTGCCGGTCCGCTGTGGCGACGAGCTTCGGCAGATCGGCGGCGTACTCCTCGGGCAACACCCCGGGGGGGTAGATCAGGCGGGCCAACCGATCCGGCGTGAAGACCAGCACCTCCGCGCCGTGCGTGACCTCGTAGTTGCCGGTCCGCTGCTTCGGCTCGATCACGCTGATCGCGACCTGGCGCGCGGCCCTCTGGATCAACGGAAACGGGCCGGTCAGGCCGATGAACGACGGGTCAAAGGGCCGCAGCCATGACCTGATGACCGCCGGCTTGTCCCGCCACGGGTCGGTCGTGATGAAAACCGTCGCAATTCTCTTGCGCACGGTCGGCTTCAGCCGCCGCAGCGCCGCGGCGATGTCGGCCATGGTGGTCGGGCACACGTCGGAGCAGTGCGTGTAGCCGAAGAAGACAAGAGTGATTGCCTTCTCCCTGGTGCCGGTGAGCAGGTTGAACGGCTTGCCCGCCGTGTCGGTCAGCGTCACGGCAGGCTCCAGGAACGGCCGGTTGAGCGACGTACCGTGCAGGCCGTTGGCGCTCGACGAGGGTCCAAGCTCGGCCAGCGGAGCCTGTTTCTTGTTCCCGGACCCGCAGGCCGTGATCGCGCCGAGGCCGGTGAGCGCGACGGCGCCGGCGAGCAGGCTGCGCCGGTCGTACGTCGTCACCGGGCCCCTTCCGCTCGATGCGCCCTGCCGCGGGCGGCCACCTGCCGGTCTGCTCGCATCTCGTCCCTCGTCGTGATCGTTACCAGTATCCGTGCCGTCAGCCGGCGAGCGACGCCCGGGTCAGCACGGCGTTGGGATGCGCCGGTACGTCGAGCCCGGCCGGTGCCTGCCCGCCGCGCACCAGCAGGTCGCCGACCGCCGCGATCATCGCCCCGTTGTCGGTGCACAGCCGGGGCGGCGGGACCCGCAGCGTGAGGCCGTTGTCGGCGCAGCGCTCGGCGGCGACCTCGCGCAAGCGGGCGTTGGCCGCGACGCCGCCGACCAGCAACAACGTGTCGGCGCCGCCGTCCCGGCAGGCCCGCATCGCCTTGCGGGTCAGCACGTCGACGACCGCCTCCTGGAACGACGCGGCGATGTCGGCGACGGGCAGGGTCGCGCCGCTGCGCCGGGAGCTGTGGACCCACCGGGCGACGGCGGTCTTGAGGCCGGAGAAGGAAAAGGCGTACGGCGGGTCCTTCGGCCCGGTGAGGGCGCGGGGAAAGGCGATCGCGGTCGGGTCGCCGTCGACCGCGGCCGTGCCGATCGACGGGCCACCGGGATAGGGCAGGCCGATCAGCCGGGCGACCTTGTCGAAGGCCTCACCGGCCGCATCGTCCATCGTGTCGCCGAGATGCTCGATCGGGTCGCGGGCGAGGTCGCCGATCGCCAGCAGGGAGGTGTGCCCGCCGGAGACGATCAGGGCGACGTACCGCTCCGGGAACGGGCCGTGCTCGAGGACGTCGACGGCCGCGTGACCGGCCAGGTGGTGCACGGCGTAGAGCGGCCGGCCGAGCGCGACGGCGTATCCCTTGGCGGCGGCGATGCCGACGTACAGCGAGCTGGCGAGCCCGGGACCGGTCGTGACGGCGATCGCGTCGATGTCGGCGAGCGTCAGATCTGCCCGGGCGAGGGCCTGCCGGGTACACGGCCCGACTGCGGGCAGGTGCGCCCGGGCCGCGATCTCGGGTACGACGCCGCCGAAGCGGGCGTGCTCGTCCATGCTGGAGGCGAGGGCGTCGCCGAGCAGCCGGCCGTCCTGGACGATGCCGATGCCGGTCTCGTCGCACGAGGTCTCGATACCCAGGACGACCTTGCCGGCAGCGGAGCTCACGGCCACCGATCCTATTCGCCTACCTGCCCCGGTCCTGGCGCCCGCCGCCCGCCCGTCGCCGTCGCCGCCCACCGTTCTTGCCGACTGGTCACATTCGGCTGCTTCGGCCGGCGTATCGGCAGCCGTATCTGACCACTCGACCCGAGGGGACGGAGATCGGCCGGCTCGGGGCGGGCTGACAAACTGGTCGCAATGGAGCAGCGGCACACGCAGGCCTATCCGCACCCGCACGAGGTTGGCGGTTCCGGTGCTGCCGGTGCGGCGCCAGGGGTCGGTGCGGCGTCCGGGGTCGGCACGGCCGCGGGCGGCACGCGTCGGCCGGGCGGGCTGGCCGCGACCGGCGGCGGACGGATCGGCTGGCTCGACTGCGCCGCCGGCGCGAGCGGCGACATGTTTCTCGGTGCGCTCGTTGACGTCGGCGTCGAGCTTTCCCTGCTCCAGCAGGCGGTCTCGTCCCTGCCGACCGAGCCGATCACGCTGCGCGCGCACCGCGTCGAGCGGCACAGCATAGCTGCGACGAAGGTGGACGTGCAGACGGCCGCCCTTCCCGCGCACCGGACCTGGGCCGATGTACGCAAGCTGCTCGACGGCGCCGACCTGGCCGAGCCGGCCCGGGCGCTGGCGCACGATACGTTCGCCCGGCTGGCCCGGGCCGAAGCGCAGGCGCACCGGATCGACGTCGACGACGTGCACTTCCACGAGGTCGGGGCTCTCGACGCGATCGCCGACGTCGTCGGCGCGGCCGCCGGCTTGGTGTCGCTCGGACTGGATCGCCTGGCCGTCGGCGTGATCACGCTCGGATCCGGTCGGGCGCGGGGGAGCCATGGCGGCATCCCGGTGCCGGGGCCGGCGACGCTGTCGCTGCTCGGCGCGGTCGGGGCGCCGTGCGTCGGCGGGCCGACCGCCGACGAGATGTGTACGCCGACCGGCGCGGCTCTGATCGCGGCGGCGGCGACGGATTTCGGCGCGCTGCCGCGGATGCGGCCACTGACTGTCGGAAACGGCGCCGGCGGGCGCGACGTTGCCGAGCTTCCCAACCTGCTCCGGATGGTCATCGGCGACCCGATTTAGCCACAGTTCCAAGTGCCCAAAAAAGACGCCGTGCAGGCTGAGCAGGCGGAAGATATTTTAGTGGTGCGCGAGCCGCGACCCGTCGCCGCAATCGAGCCCGGAATTTCGATATGACCCTGCGTAGTTTCGCTGACCGCTATCACCTGCCGTGTGTCGCCCTAACACGTGCAGCAGGATCGTGAACCGGGAGCACTGTTCGACCATGATCAGATCACTCGATCCGGTTCGATCATGCCGTCGTGCCGGGCGCCGTGACTCAGCGTCTGTGCAGGTCGACTTGATGAACCAATCCCAGAGACCTCAGGTCGACCGGGGTTCTCAGTGATGACGAGGAGATGACCATACCGGTTTGCTCATCAATCACTATGCACACCGCGCTTCGTTTGAAGACGATATCCTTGTACGCCGGATTGAGGGCAGGAGCTGGAGTATTGAAGTCACCGTAGATCTGGACAACGGTCACACTTCGGGCAGCACGATCAGCATTTCCCACGTGTATGTTAGCTATTCCAAGTTGTGCGGCTCCGAAGGTCACACCCGACGTATAGTCGGCGGTCTGAGAGGCAAGCTTCTTGGAATGGTGTGCGACCTGCTCTGCGGCCGATCGAATTGTTGAAAGGGGAAGGCGCATAGAAGGGTTCACCACGTCACGGTTAGAGGCCCGCACCGAGGCGCCGTCACGCCCGTCGGAGGAGCGTACGGTCAAGACTGTCCCCACTATTAGGGCGATAACGACGAGCACTACACCGAGTGGGGGCCAGGTTCGCATCCTCCGGTCTCGAAGGCCTTGCCCGCTCCGAGTCATCATACGGGACACATCTTCCATTCAGGACAATTAAGTGCCATGCGGAACCAGCCGGATTGGCCCATCCATGCAACGTAGTTCGTGCCCGGGCGCCGCCCAAATACGCTAGCTCCCCAATTCGATACGTGACCGTTTTCAGCAACCACGAGCGAATCGATGCCGCTGTAGCCGCGCGCACGAGTTCCGGAAGACGTCCAGCCTGTCGCGGGAATGTCGCCCTCGTCGCGGCCCATAATGGCATCACTGGACCGGTCGAGGTAGCTATCGATGTTCAGGAGCCATTCATCGCCTTGCCCGATGCTAATGTCGGCCGTGACCTTCTTGCCTACCGTTGCCGGGCCGAACACCGTGGTCGTGCTCGTCGCGAAAGAATACTGCGACCAGTAGTAGACGGGCTGGAGCCGAGCTGAGTTTGTGTCGCCTCGATGTAGCCAATGCCGACGCCGACTTCGAGGTCGCCACCACTTTCACTGGAACCCAGTTGAACAGTGTCACCACCCTATTACTGCTAAGATCTAAACCACTAATGCCCCGGACAGTCAGGTTTCCGGACACCGTCTGTACGTCATTTGTTGACTGCCTCAGGACGGTCGCGGAACAGTAGCCACCGGGGCATGGCTCGGCCCCGGCTCGGGGTGCGAAGAACAGCACCGCCGCGGCTGTCACTAGACAACCAAACATAGCCTTCAACTGGATACCCGACATGCGGCGCATTGTACGCATAAGCCGGCCCTTGTCAACCCTGCGGCGAGACTCACGAAAACTGCCCGCGAAACACGCTCGGTGCCTCGCGTAAGAGTGCCCGCGAAACCGTGACGCTGCTCGGGCATGGAGAGTGGGTTGTCGATGGGTCTCGGGCCGACGTGACCGCCAGGTACGCGAAGGCGTATGGGAAGGCTGTGAAGAAGGACAAGGGCCGGATCCTGGATCAGGTCGTCGAGGTGACGGGCTGGTCGCGGGACAACGCACGGCGGCGACTGACGGAGGCCGCGAAGCGACCGCCGGGGCCGGGCCGGCAGGTCGCGAAGCGGTC
>JBBSHJ010000013.1:0-45624 GCA_038253135.1 Mycobacteriales bacterium
CGCGCGTGGAAGTCGGGCGGCACGTCCGCCACCTCAGCGTAGCCGGCCTCGAGGTGAGGAACCACAGCTTCTTCCAGGAAGTCCTGCTCCGGGTCGGAAAGCCGGAACGTGGCGAGGTCGTGCCAGCCGTTACTCCCCTGAATTGAGCCGAAGTCGATCATGCCGGTGTAGTGGCCGTCGCGGTGGAACACGTGGGACACGTAGAAGTCACCGTGGGCAAGAAGGCCATGCCCGGGAGGCGGAGCGTGACGGACTTCGTCGGCCACAATCTGCTCGACGCGCTCTACATCCATGTGGCTGAACCCCAGGCGTCGAAGCGTGGCCGCGTCGAAGTCAGCAAGCCATCGAGCGAAGTCGCGATGCTCGGCATGCAGCGGCCACCCGGTCTGCCCGTTCTGGATCCAGCCGAAGCCGTCGACCGCGATCTGGTTCACCAGGGCCAGATCACGCCCGGCGGCGCGATAGATCCTCGGCAGCGCCTCTTGGGCTGGCACATCGGTGTTCACAACCCCGCCGTCGCCATAGCTGGTCATTGGCCGACCAGGAATCTCCGTCGTCACCAGCAGCGAGCGGCGTAGCCCCTCGTCAAACAGCGCGTAGTGAACGACCTCGGGGACTGCGGCTCCGAGCCTTCGCAGCTCGGTGTGGACCGCAGCCTCTGCCGCGAAGCTGCCCGGGTCATCGACGGGCAGCCGAAGGTAAAAGATCTGCTCGCCGCGGAAGATGCGGTAGACCTCCGTCGAGACGCCGTCCGAAGTCCGTTCCCAGCGGACCGGCGGTCTGCCAAAGATCCGCCCCAGCAATCGATCGACCGCCGATGGGTCAACTTCGGGCACTCTGCACCTTCCTCGTATCCACAATCTTGACCAGTGTGCTCATCCCGCCCGCGTTACTCGTACGTGCGTTCGAAACTCCATGATGCCGGATAATGCACGAAATCCCATTTTTGACGGTAACGACCGGGGTTGTGGGGTAGGCCGCGCGCTGCCGTCGCTGATGTGACGGGACTGTGCCCTCTGAGATCGTCACAGTCCCAGGTGTGGTTCGGCCGTGCGCAGGTCGCGGTCGATTCGATCCGGGGTGAATCTGTTGTGAATCGGGTGATGTACCCGTTGCACTGTCAGGTGCCACGTAAAGGTCCGGAGCAACTCGGGCCGAGTGTGGTTTCGAGGATGCCGTTTACGTGGTCGTTGACGGGGGCGATGCGGTGGTCGTCGTAGATCTGTCTTCAGGCGCAGCAGGGAGAATTGTCGGTCGCCCACGTGGGGCACCGAAGTTGCAGTCCACAATTCCGGTGAGCTTGCCGTCCCCGTCAAAGAGCGCGTTGTCGATGTAGTCGACGTGGATCAGGTCGTTGGCGGTCATCGGTGGGCCACGGGCACGGAGAGTGTTGAGCACATCAGCCGTCTGCTGCATCCGCTCCAGCGGGGTCTCGGTGCGTGTCAGCGCCGCCTCTCGTCCGTCCGGCCACCGGACGAATGCCACACTGCTGGTCCCGCCGACCGCTCGGACAGGCCCGTCATGGTGAGCCCGGCGCCCGTTAGTTCGTTGATCTGCTCCACCACCGCCGTCGGTGCCCACGGAGTCTCCGACAACCGGAACTCCACGCGATGCTCGTCAACCACCGGGCCACTACTTGTGCGTGCATTGATTTCGCGCACCATCCGGGCCGGATCAAGGCGACGAATAGGCTCGGCCGATACCTCGTGGCCGCTGGAACGATTGCTCATGCGCTCTCTCCCGTCATCGAAAGACGCGCCCATCGGGTCTCACCCGAGGGGAGAGAACATCCGGACCGTAGCCCTGGAGGCCGACCCTCCAAGAAGCTAGCACGCGTAGTGGACTGTTCGGGCACATCCGTGCGATCTGTGAACACCCGTCGCCTCATCGCCGTACTAGCCCTAATGCATCGCCCAGGTAGATCAAGGCGGTGGGCGCATCGCCGATAAGTCAAGTACCTGACATTCAGGGCCCGTCCACCACTCCCCGACTGCTCCCTGGATCTGGCCCGAGCCGATCCGTCACTGGGCGCTCCGACTCGGGGCCTGAGCACCGGCGGCGGTCCGCGTTTCGTTTCCAGGACATCGTCGCGTGCGAGCGCGAGGACTGGATGAGCTGGAACGCTTGCCGTGGGCTTCTTTCACCCCACAAAAGCCGCCCACCCCTCGCCGGCATCGCGTGCCAGCGCGCGAAGGTACACGCTGAGCTTTCCGTAGAAGATGTAGACCGCCTCACGATAGATCTGGTGCTGGACAAAAGGCGACGCGATGAACCCGCGGCCGCGGTCTATCCGGTCGATGCGCAGCTCTTCTTGGGTGAATCGGTCCAGCGAAGCCTTCATCGCGCCGTCCTGCGCTTTGAACCAGGCTTGCAGGCTGGCAATAGTGATCGGTTCCGGGGGTGGCAGCTGGCGGTTCGCCCAATCGAGGGTGAACGTCTCCAACGAATGTGTATAGACGCCCTGGACGTTCCCCCTCTACGAGCAGTTCACCGAGCGTCGGGTTCTCGCCGGGCAGCTTGTAGTCGAGGTCGGCATCAGACACCAAGGATCAACAGGTGGTCCCGCATGACGTGGTGTCCGCGAATTTCCTCGTCGGACAGGCTGTTCATTGTGTATTCCCTTGTGATTGTTGGTGTTCCGACAGCTCGGGCCGGAGACGGCGGTCCGTTGGGTCGACGACGCGGCTCACAATCCACCGGTGTTTTCCGATCTGGCGCACCCGCTGGAATCCGTAATCCTCATACAGCTCGACCGTCATTTCAAAGAGGAAGCGGCCGTGCGCGGTGCGGCCGGCGGTCGCCTCAGGGAGGGCCTCGACGAGGCCCCCGCCTGCCAGCGCGATCAGATCCAGCGCACCTTCGAGCGCTGCGCGCCCGATACTTTGGCGGCGGTGCCGCTTGTCGGTGTAGTAGCACGTGATGCGCCAGTCCGGCTGTGGCGGTGGGTCGTCCTCATAGGCCCGCCGGTTGTGTTCGATGATCGGCTGCTCGGAGAAGCGGCCGTACTTGGCCCATCCTTGCGCAAGACCGTAGGCGTCGAAGACCAGCGCGGCGTGGGCGCGCCCAGCGCGTACCAATTCCTCCTTCTTGGCACGCTTGTCATACCGCTTCCCGCGGTACGACTCGCCGTCGTCCATCGCGTGGTGGCCCATACACCAGCAGCCACCGAAGACACCACCATTGCGTTCGACCAACTCCGCGAAGGAATCCCACGTCGACACATCGAGCGCGCGCACCGTGTATGTATTGGCAACCGGCTTGTCAGGCATCCGACCATCTCCGATCAATCAGCACCGCGTAACCTGGCGCGGCACTAATCCAGATGTTTCGATCAGTCACCGTAGCGGAGCATTCGAGAAATGTCGACCAGTCAACAGGTACCGGATTACCAGCTCGACGACGTACGCTTCGTCACGTCCACTCAGGAGCTCAAAGCGATGTTCGACCCGTTCCGCGGCACCCTGCTCGAACTGCTGCTTGAGCGGGCGGCGTCGGTCCAAGAACTCGCGGCCGCGGTGCGACGCCCGAAGAGCACGGTCGCCTACCACGTCAATCTGCTGGCCGATGCCGGGATGCTCAAGGTCGTACGAACGCGTGCGATCCGCGGCCGGGTAGAACGCTTCTACGGGAGAACCGCACGGCTCTTCTACGTCGGCCGGATCACGCCTGAGCAGACCGAGCTGATCCCTATCCCCATGGCCGAGTGGGCGGCCGAGACCGCTCACGCTCACGCCGACGACAGCCTCCGTGCCATGCAGCGGTACGCCTGGATTGACGAGGCCGACGCCAACGAGTTCTACGACCGCGTCCTGGACCTGGTCAACGAGTTCTCCCAGTTGCCAAGACGCGACCGAGGCAAGGCCCACGCATTCATGGTTGCGCTTTATCCGACCGAGCATCCCCGACTGCCGGAGCCCCAGGACTAGCTCCCAAGACATTCCCGCCCGCAGCCCGCTCGACCACCGGGTCGGCGACGGGCCAGCAGACACCAGCTGTGGGTGTGTCCCGCATGCCCCGCACGGCTCCCCTGCCGGTCAACGGGCGTCGTGCGGACGCCGGCCAGGGGGAGACGACCAAGATCAATATGCAGGGTTACCAGTAGTGGTCTGGGTATCGGATGTCGTCCTCACGCTCCAGACACTCCCCTGCCCGTTCAAGAGGACGCTCTCCGGACGACAGCTTCATCCCAACACGGTCATGGACCGCCTCCGCGACCTCGGCGTTGACCTTCTCGGTACCCGCAACCGAGCCATCGGGCGAGCTCGTCCTCGAGTGCGCGCCGTCACTGGCCGCACAAGCGCTTGACTGCAGCCCGCAGGTGGCCTTCCTGCCCGCCGAATCATGGGCCAGAAAGTCCTTGAAAGAAATGCGCGAGGCACTGTCGGATCGAGGTAGAAGTATTCGTAGCAGGGTGAGAGAGCGCGCACGAGGGCGCCCCGAGGAGAAGGGAACCGCGATTATGAAACTGACGACCACCACGCAGGTCTCCGTCGACGGCATGATGCACGTAAACGGCCCGAATTGGGTGTCATAAATGGAGCCCATCGCCCGCCGTATGCATCGGCTCGTGGAGCCCATCCACATGGTCACCTACCTCTCGAAAGAGCCGACCGATTCGCTCAGGGCGCTCGGCCACCGGAACTATTGGGACGGCTACTTCGCCGGACGGGCCGCACCGCTGGGCTGGGTTCCGGCCGAGGTGGTCCATGCGATCTTCTACAACTTCGCTGACGGCGAAGTCGCCCGCCACATTCCCCGCGTCTGGGACACGGCCACTCCCGAGGCGGCGCTCGCCGCTCGCGAGCAGGGCAGCGTCGAGGCGCTGAGGCGGATCCTCGGCGACCTTGCCGACTACCCCGGTCTCGCGGGTGCGGCCGACCTCGCCACCAGGGCGGCGACCAGTGCCCCGACGGAGGGACGGATCTTGTACGCCGGGCTCCGAGCGCTCCCCGTACCCGAGGAGTCGGTGGCGCGGGTCTGGCACGCGGCGACCCTGCTCCGCGAGCACCGCGGGGACGGCCACATCGCCGCCCTGGTCGCTGCGGGCATCGGCGGGACGGAGGCCCATGTGCTTCATGCCCTCTCCGAGGGGATCCCCGCGGCGAAGTTCGGCAGGGTCCACCACCTCCCGACGGCCCGGCTGGCGGCGGTTGTGGACGGGATGCGGGCCCGCGGCCTCATCGACGCGTCCGGCTGGCTCAGTGATGCCGGCCGGGAGATTAAGGAGCGGGTCGAGTCGCTCACCGACGAGCTCGCCGCACCGGCGTACGACGGCCTGCAGCCGAGCGAGCTCAGCCAGCTGATCGCGGACCTCGAGCCCATATCCGCAGCGCTCGACGCTGCCGGCTCCCGGTAGGTCCCGACAGGCGGCGGCCTTGACGATCATCGATGGGTGTGGCCGGCAATCGGATCGCGCACGATCGGCGTACCAGAAAGTCCACTGTCGCTCGGTTGCCGGCTCGTCTCGACGTGCGGGTCCTTTGCCTGACCGCGGGGGGTCCGACCGCCTGCCAATCATCGCGATGGCTTCATTGTCCGAATGCCCACGCCACCATCAGCGGGAACTCGGCTTGCCAGAACGGGTCACCGTGCTCGCCGGCCCGCTCGGTCATCACGACGTCGGCGCTGGCATCGCGCAGCGCGTCGGCCCACCGGGTCGCGTTCTCGAGGAACCACGGCTCCAGCGTGCCGGCGACGAGGTAGGCGCGGGGCAGCGGGCTCGGCATCACGGCAGGCGGTCGGTAGCCCCCGCCTGGCGAGGCGGAGAAGACAGCACCGTAGATGTCCGGGTGCCGAAGCCCTATGGCGAGCGAGAGCTCTGCACTCGCCGACACGCCGCACACCGCGGTGCGTTCGGCAGGCAGCGCGACGCCGAAGCGCGACCGCACCCAGCCGCGGACGTCCTCGACGAAGAACCTCTCGTGGGCCGCGAACACGTCTGCGTCGAACGACGGCGAGTACTCACGGATCCGCACCATCTCATCCTCATCGTCCGTCCGGTAGGCACCGACGATCATCGTGGGTGGCACGTCGGCGGCCTCGAGGTAGCCGCCCCACTGCGAGATCAGCTGACCGTCACCGGCGAACACGACGGCCTCGGGCGGATCCGGCGGCACGTACGCCGTCGCCTGCCGCCCGCCGTCGTACTCGAAGGTCTCGGTGACGAGCTCTCCCGCTATCGGGTCGGCCCGCGCCGGTTCCGGCACCGCTTCGGCACCGTCGGCTGCTTGACCATCCATGACTCACACCTCGATCTCTCAGTGGTTTCAGTAGCGGCGTCGGCCGCGTCGGTAGGGGGTGACGGCGGCGGGTTCTTCGTTGCCGACCCAGTCGCCGTCGCCGAGTCGACGAAGGCTGCTCTCAAGGTCGAAGGAGAGCCAACCCGAGAGCTGTGGGTGGGTCGGATGTTGCCAGAGGCCGTAGGGGCCGCGACGCGTCTCGAGCCACGTGACGAGGTCGCGCACGCGGCGGTCGTCGGATGAGAGGCCGCATCGGGAGGTGAGCTCGAGGAGAAAGGCGAGATCGAAGGTGACGTAGAAGGTCAGCTGTCCCAAGGCGCGTTCGAGCCCGACCAGGCGGGAGAGTTCCCAGCCGACGGTCGATTCGTCTCGGGTCTCGCGCGCGAGGAGATGGTCGACGCCGATGCGGGCGGCGTCCGAGCGCCTCCGCTCTGGGTGCAGCGCGAGGCAGGCCACCGCGCCCGTCGTGGCCGAACGGCACCCCTCCCCGCGGGTGAGCCGCCGATATTCGCGTTCGGGCTGCGACGGCCGTCCCGGGCCGCCGAGGTCGGCTTTGGGCCCGGCGGGCCAGGAGCCGTCGGGCAGGCGCTCGCCGAGGAGCCACTCGTACGCGCGTTCGGCGCGAGGGTCGGTGTAAAAGCCGGCGGCGGCGATGCCCCGCAACGGGACCACGGTCTGCATGGTGATGAACCGCGGCCCCTCGGTTCGGGGCGCTCGTGACTGTGCGCGCCGTCTCGGCTGTTCGTCGTCGTCGAGCCACACCGGCCACGACCCATCGGGCTGTTGGAGGGCGAAGAGTCCCTCGACCGCGGTGGTCAGCTCCGGGCCGCGATAACCCAGGTACGCCAGCCGGCAGAGCAGGTAGCCGGCGGCTCGGGGCCGACCTTCCACCGACAGCCGCGCCACGAGCGCACCGATGTCCTCGCTGCGATCGATCTCGGCGCGCCAGGCCTTGACCTCGTCATCGTCGTCGGGTGCGCCCTCGAGTTCGACAGCCGTACGCCACCGCAACGACGGGGACGGATCTGCGAGCAGGAGCGCTGTCATGTTCATGCGAGGGCTTCGAGGATGTACGGCGCGGTTGCTGTGTCGGCGGCGGCGAGCTTCTCGGGCCGGCCCTCGAAGACGATCTCGCCACCGTCGGGTCCGGCACCGGGACCCAGCTCGATGAGCCAGTCGCAGGTTGCGAGGAGGACGGGATCATGCTCGACGACGAGGACGGTGTTGCCGGCGTCGACGATCGTGTCGAGGACGCGGGCGAGCACGGCGACGTCGGTGACCTGCAGGCCGACGGTAGGCTCGTCGAGCACGTGGAGGGTGCCGGCCTTGCTGGGGCGGGCGATTTCCTTGGCGAGCTTGAGTCGCTGCGCTTCGCCGCCCGAGAGGCTCCAACCGGGCTGGCGGACGATCAGGTAGCCGAGGCCGAGCGCGAGAGCGGCGTCGGCGACGCGGCGCACCCCCGTGATGTCGCCCCACTCGTCGACGAGTTCACCGATGGTGAGGGCTTCGATGGCGGCGAGGGTCCGGCCGCGCTCGACGAGGGTTGCGACTTCACGGCGGTAGCCGGAGCCGCCGCACGCCTCGCAGGTCTGGGTCACCGACGGCAGGAACGACATGCCCTCTTGCCATGTCCCCTTGCCGCCGCAGGCGTCGCAGCCGTAGGTGAGGTCCTTGATGGTGATGCCCTGCTCCCCGGCCACTTCGCTCGCCGCGAACGCCTTGCGGACTGGGTTGATGAGCCCGAGGAACATGCCGGGTGACGTGACCTCGGCGCGGGCTTGGTCGGCGACGATGGTGCGGACGGGCGCGCCCGAAATGGCGTCGTGCGCACCAGGTGCGACGCGGGTGATGCCGCTGCGGGGGATGTTGGTCTTGGGTCGCGCCAGCCCCAGCGCGATGGTGTCGACGACGAGCGAGGACTTTCCCGACCCGGACACCCCGCACACGCCGACCCGCACGCCGAGCGGGATGCGCACGTCGAGGCCGCGCAGGTTGTTCTCCCGCGCGCCGGTGACGTGCATCCACCCGGTCGGCTCGCGGCGGCGGTCGCGGCGCGGGATCGAGACTCGTCCGTCAAGCACGGTCCGAGTGACCGACTGGGGGCTGTGGAGGTCGATGAGCCGGCCACCGGCTCGTCCGGGACCGGGACCGATCTCGATGATGTCGTCGGCGGCGCGGATCAGCGTGGGATCGTGTTCGACGGCGATCACCGTGTTGCCGGCGTCGCGCAGCTCGCGCAGGGTGCGGGTGAGCGCGCTCACTTCTGCGGGATGCAGGCCTCGGCTCGGCTCGTCGAGCAGCACGGTCATGCCGACGAGGCCGCCGCCGAGCACCGACGCCAGCTTGATCCGCTGGGCCTCGCCGGCCGACAACGTCCAGGCCTCCCGGTTCAGGTGGAGGTAGCCGAGCCCGACCGAGCGCAGGAAGCGGAGGCGGTACAGCGCGACCGTGCGGGCGTCCGCGGCGTGCTCGTCGTCCGGCTCCCCCATGGAGCCGAGCACGTCCTCAAGCTCGGCGAACGACGCCGAGAACAGGTCGTTGCGGTCGCGGCCCTCGAGACGAATCGTCAGGTACGACGCGCGCAGCCGCTTGCCGCCGCACTCCCGACACGGGAACGCCGTGGTATCCGCGCCACCCAGGTCTGCTTGCGCAAAGTGGTTGATCCCGATCCAGGACGTCAAGGAGAACTCGGTGGTGGGCGACGGGTCGCCGAACATGAACGCCTGGCGGGTTTCTACGGTCAGCTCCGACCATGGCGTGGTCGCGAGGTCGAACCGTTGCCGCCCGGCGAACGCACGCAGCGAGGCATTGCCACCGGTGCCTTCCTTGCAGAAGTAGCCGAGCAACGCCATCGATGCCGAATGACCTCCGCCACTGCCGCCGAAGCAGCCGGCGCAGATCGGTGCATCGGGCTGCACGACCCACCGGTCGAAGTGGAACTGCCGCGTCACGCCCGACCCTAAGCATTGCGGGCAGATGGCGACCGGCGATCCCATGAGGTGCCGCGGCTCGATCGGCACCGCGCTCGTCGCGCAGTCGCCGCAGACCCACTCCGATTCCGGCGCGGGTGAGCAGCGGCGCAAGTTGTCGCTACCGCATGCCTGGCACGTGCGTAGGCCGGCGCGTGCCAGGACGACGGAGATGAGGCGGTCGAGGTCGCTGGACCGACCGGCGGTTGCCCGGGCGGAATCCCAGCGACCGGAACCACCAGGTTCCGCAATCGTACCGGTCGCGTCGATGCTCATTGTCGGGCCGAGCCCGGTGAGCGAGTCGACGGGGGCTTCCGGGCCTTCACGCACCGACTGGCGTTCGTAGACCGAGAGGCATTCGAGCAGCCGCCGGTTGGCCTCGGCCGCGACGACGTCGTGGACCAGTGACGACTTGCCTGAACCCGAAACGCCTGTCACCACGGTGAATCGGCCCTTGGCGAAGTCGACATCGACACCCTGCAGGTTGTGGGCGCGGGCGCCGCATACTCGAATGGCGTCGGTCGTGCGGCGACCGGCACGCGGCTTCGCCCGGGGCTTCACCCGTCGCTGTTTCTCGGCAACGGGAGGGCCGCAGTGCTGTAGCCGTCCGCCGTCGGGGCCACCGCCCGGACCGAGATCGATGCGCCAGTCGGCGGCGGCGATCACATCTGCCTGGTGTTCGACCACGACCACCGTGCAACCGTTGGCCGTCAGCTTGTCCAGCACGGCGAGGAGTCGGTGCAGGTCGGCGGGGTGCAGCCCGGTGGTGGGTTCGTCGAGCAGCACGAGGTCACCGGTCTTAGCCTTGGACACCTCGCGGGCGAGGCGGACGCGTTGCGCTTCACCACCGGAGAGACTCGGCGACGGTTGCCCAAGCGTGATGTAGCCGAGCCCGACCTCCTGCAAGGTCTCGAGGATGCGCGACACCGACCGGTGCTCGACGAACAGCGCGCTGGCCTCGTCAACGGTCAACTCCAACACAGCAGCGATCGACCGACCTTCCCATGTTGCTTCCAGGATCTCGGGCCGGTAACGGCGGCCCTCGCAGGCCTCGCACGGCACCCAGATGGGCGCCAGGTGGCTGAGGCTGATGGCGACCGCCCCCATCCCCTCGCACTCCGGGCACGCCCCCTCGGCTCGGTTGAACGTGAATTCAGACGTGGACCGCCCAGCCTCGTTCGCGAACACGTCCCGGATTCGGTCGAACACCTTCGTATAGGTCGCCGGATTCGAACGCGGGTTGTTGCCCAGCGGTTTCTGATCGACAGCGACCGCGCGCACCGCCGGCGCGTCGAAGCTCGAGCAACCGATCGGCGCCTTGTCTCGGATCGACTCCAACAACACGTCGCGAACGAGGGTGGTCTTGCCTGCTCCCGACGGGCCCGTGATGACGGTGAGCGCTCCGAGCGGGATCTCGCAGTCGACGCCGCGCAGGTTGCGCAAGCTGGCGCCGGTGATGCCGATCCGCTGATCACCGATCGCACGGGGCGCGGGCCGGACTCTGGTCGGCACCGAGAAACCGCGGCCCGATGCGGTGTCGGCGCGCCACAGCGCGGCGGGAGGCCCCTGAAAGACGAGTTCGCCGCCACCACGGCCTCCAGCAGGGCCGATCTCGACGACATCGTCGGCCATCGCGATCGCGGTGCGGTCGTGTTCGACCATCAGCACCGGGCCTGGCAACGACGCCACCGCATCGAGCAACGGTTTGAGATCGGTGTGATGCAGACCGATCGTCGGCTCGTCCAGGACGTGCAGCAGATCTTCGAGCCGGCCGCCGAGCACGACCGCGAGTCGGGTCCGTTGCGCCTCTCCGCGCGACAGCGTCGGCATCGACCGGTCGAGGGTGAGATGGCCAAGGCCCAACGTGACCAGCGGCCGCAGCCGCCGCAGCAGTTCGTCCTGGATTCGTCGCACACGCGAGCCGACCGGCAGTTCCTCGACGAACTCGAGGACCTCACTCACCGCGGAGGCAAGCAACTCGGTCAAGGGGATGCCGGCGATGCGATGCGACGACGTGTCCACCGCCGGGTCGCGAAACGCCATCGGCTCCAGCGGCCGGACCCATTCCGAGCAGCTCGGGCAGATCGGCGCGCGCAACACCGGCGTACCACCGAGGCGCACCTCGGGCGTACCCAGCGCGTCGGCGTGCTCGAGCGTGCCGCGGACCTCGGCGGCCGACATCCCGGCGTGCAGGGTGGCGACCTGCACCACGACGTCGTGCGCCGCCGTCGGGTCGAGCCGAGGTACATTGCTCGACTTCTTCGCCGCCCACCGTCGGCCGTCGATCAGCACGCGATCGAAGACGCCGCGCAGGCCGGTGAGCAGACGCGCATGACTGCCTCGCTGGCTGCGTACGATCGCCACCTCGACGTCGAGAGCGTCCGCTTCCGCGAGCATCTCCATCACGATCGTGAGCCGCTGCTCGTGAGACACCGCGCGTACCGCCGTGGCACAACGCGGGCACGCGACGTCGGCGAAGCGGGCGTACAGAATCCGCAGGAACGGATGCAGACCGACCGAGGTCGCCACCGTGGACGCGGGGTTGACGTTGAGCACGTTCTGGGCAATCGAGACCGCCGGACCGAGCCCCTCTATAGCGCGAACGTTCGCCGCCGGGACGCGCACCCGCCCCCGCCCGAACGCGAGCGTCTCGATGAAGCGGCGTCGGGCCTCGGCGTAGACCACGTCGAACGCGAGCGACGACTTCCCCGATCCCGACACGCCAACAACCGCGGTCAACCCGGGGCCGAACGTCACGTCCACATCGCGCAGGTTGTGCTCGGCCGCGCCGAGAACCGTCAGCTCTGTCATCTGTGATCTCGGCCAAACCTAGACTCGTGAAGGCAGAAAGTCCTGGTACGAAGTTCGGGCGGCGGTGTCGGATCCGGGCGAGGCTGCTCGTAGAAGTGGTGAACGGTCGCCCGGACGGGGCGTCCCAGAGTGCAGGAGATGATCGAGTCATGCAGTACATGGTCTCTGTGATTCAGGACGGCAAGGGCTCCCCCGGCCCGTCCGACATGGCCGCTGTCGGCGCGTTCAACGAACGGCTCAAGGCCGCCGGTCACTGGGTCTTCGCCAACGGCCTCGCCGAGCCCGCCGCGGCGTCGGTTGTCGACAATCGGGGCGACGAGCTCGTGGTCACCGACGGGCCCTTCCTGGAGACGAAGGAGTACGTCGTCGGTTTGTGGATCATGCAGGCTCCTGACCTCGACGTGGCGCTCCGGCTTGCGGCGGAAGCATCGAAGGTCTGCGACGGCAAGCTCGAAGTCCGTCCGTGCGCGAGCTGACAGATCGATGCACGAGGCCGGGGAGGCGATCGCCCAGGCACACCGCGAGGAGTGGGCCCGGGTGGTCGCCGCCCTGACCAGGCGTTTCGGTGACCTCGACGTCGCCGAAGAGGCGGCGGCCGAGGCGTTCGCGACCGCCGTCGAGCGGTGGCCGGCCGACGGCGTACCCCCCAACCCCGGCGCCTGGCTGACCACCACCGCCAACCGCAAGGCCATCGACCGGATCCGGCGCGAGAACAAGCGCGACGACAAGCAGAAGGAGGCGCAGCTGTTGTACGACGACCCGCCAGGGACTCTCGGCGCCATCGACGACGAGCGGCTCCGGCTGATCTTCACCTGCGCTCATCCGGCGCTCGCGATGGAGACCCGCGTGGCGCTGACGCTGCGCATGGTCGGCGGTCTGACCGTGCCCGAGATCGCCCGTGCCTTCCTGGTGCACGAGACCGGCATGGGGCAGCGGATCACCCGCGCGAAGGCCAAGATCAAGGCGGCTCGCATCCCCTATCGGGTGCCCTCCGCAAAGGATCTCCCGGCCCGCGTCTCCGGCGTACTCGCCGTCCTCTTCCTCATCTTCAACGAGGGCTACCTGGCGACCGGCCCCGACACCGACCCCGTACGTCACGACCTGACCGCCGAGGCGATCCGGCTCACTCGCCTGATCCATGCCCTCCTGCCGGAGGACGGCGAGGTGGCCGGGCTGCTGGCGCTGATGCTCCTCACCGAGGCCCGCCGCACCGCCCGGGTCTCGGCGAACGGCGAACTGGTCGCCCTCGACGAGCAGGACCGGGGGGCCTGGGACGCGGCGCTGGTCGCCGAGGGGCATCGACTGGTGCGCGAGCGCTTAGCTGCTGCCGCCGCCGGGGTGGCTCCGGGTCGCTACCAGATCCTCGCAGCGATCAGCGCCGTGCACACCTCCGCCCGCGACGTACGTGACACCGACTGGTCGCAGGTCGTCGCCCTCTACGACCAGCTCGTCCGCCTCGACCCCTCGCCGATCATCGCCCTCAACCGGGCCGTCGCGGTGGCCGAGCTTGACGGCCCGGAGGTGGCACTGGCGGCCGTCGACCGTCTTGAGGACAAGTTGGCCGGCTATCACGCCTACCATGCGACCCGCGCCGACCTGCTGCGCCGGCTGGGCCGCAGTCACAAGTCGCGCGCGGCGTACGACAAAGCCATCGAGCTGGCGGGCAACACCGCCGAGATCGCCTACCTGACCCGCCGCCGCGACGAGCTGGGGTAGCCCGCGAATCCCGATCGAAACCCCGTGCAAAGCGGCGGCCGGCCCCGCTGGAATGCGCGGCGCGGGCCAGAGGAAGGTGAAACATCACGCCCTCGACCGGGCCGCTACCGTTTCGGGCTACGTCGCCGCCAACGCGCGGACGACGGGCGACGGGCTTTCCCGGCCCAGGATTCCGGCCAGCCACATACTTGTCTCCACCAGCGCCGCCAGGTCGACGCCGGTCTCGATGCCGAGGCCGTCCAGCATCCACACGAGATCTTCGGTGGCGAGGTTGCCGGTGGCCGACTTGGCGAACGGGCATCCACCAAGGCCACCGGCCGAGGCATCGACCGTGGTCACGCCGAGTTGCAGCGCAGCGAAGGTATTGACCAGCGCCTGACCGTAGGTGTCGTGGAAATGCACGGCCAGCAGATGCGTCCCAACGTCCGCCGACGCGAGTTCCGAGAGCAGGGCGCGCACGTGACCCGGCGTACCGACACCTATGGTGTCGCCGAGAGAAATGGCGTCGGCACCGAGATCGAGCAGCCGCCGCGTCACGGCAACGACCTGCGCGACCGGCACCTGCCCCTCCCACGGATCGCCGAAACACATTGACACGTAAGCGCGAACGGCGACCCCCTCGGCTCGTGCCCGCACGACGACTGGCGCGAACATCGCGAACTGCTCGTCGAGGCTGCGATTGAGGTTGCGCCGCGCGAAGGACTCCGTCGCGCTGGCGAAGATCGCAATATCGCGGCAGCCCAGCCCGAGAGCCCGGTCGAGCCCGCGCTCGTTAGGCACGAGGACCGGCAGTCGTACGCCGTCGCCTGGCGACCCGACGCCGGCGAGCACCTCTGCCGCGTCGGCGAGCTGCGGCACCCGGCGCGGGTCGACGAAGCTCGTCGTCTCGACCAGGCGCAGCCCGGCGGAAATCAGACGCCACACCAATTCGACCTTCACTGCGGCGGGGATGACGGACCTCTCGTTCTGCAACCCGTCGCGCGGACCGACCTCATAGATCGCGACCCTGTCGGGTAGGCCCGGAAGCCCGTGACGCGACGGCAGGCTCACGACCCCGCCTCCACGGTCGCAAGCAGGGCATCGAGCGCGACCCGATCCCCTTGCTGCGCCGGCAGATCTGCGATGACGCCGTCGAACGGCGCCGCGAGCACGTGCTCCATCTTCATCGCCTCGACCACGACGATCGGATCCCCGGTCCGCACCGCGGCGCCGACGTCAGCGTGCACGACGGTCACGGTTCCGGGCATCGGCGAGCGCAGGTCGGCTCGGGTCGACGCGCCAGCGCCGCTGGCCCGGGGCGCGTCGCGCTTGACCCGGCCCACCCGCCACGAACGACCGGAAAGGCCCAGCCACACCGATGCGTCCGGCGCCACGAAACAACGTAATCGTACGACGCGGTCGCCGACACGGACCGTGACGCGGTCGCCGTCGCGCGCAATGCTCGCCGCGACGAACTCACCGCCGGAGCCGCACACCGATGCTGAAGCCGCGCGGCCGCGGATCTGCACGTCGTACCGCTGCCGATCGATCTCGACGGCGATCGCCTCCGTCGACGGACCACCCACCCGGAAACCGCTGGGAATGTCGAACGGGTCGACGACCGCTCCCCCCGGCTCACGGCCGAGCCGGTCGAGCAGGGCGGCGACAATGGGTACGACGGCGGGAATGGCTTGGTCACCAAGAGACTCCAGCCGGCTCTCGATCAGTCCGGTGTCGAGGTGGCCGGACCTCACGTCGGAGTCGACCAGCAGTGCCCGCAGCAACCCGATATTGGTATGCACACCGAGAATCGACGTCCGGGCCAAGGCCGCATCAACGCGGCGCAGCGCGGTCGCGCGATCGGCGCCGTACGCGATCACCTTGGCGAGCATCGGGTCGTAATCGACACCAACCGTAGCGCCGGACTCGACGCCGGAGTCGACACGGACACCGTCGCCGCCGGGAAGGTCGACCACACCGAGGATGCCGGCTGATGGCAGGAAATCGTGGGCCGGGTCCTCGGCATAGATTCGGGCTTCGACGGCGTGACCGTCGAAGCCGATCTCGTCTTGCGTGAACGGCAGTTGCTGCCCGTCCGCCACGGCAATCTGTAGCTCGACCAGGTCGAGCCCAGTGATCATCTCCGTCACCGGATGCTCGACCTGCAGGCGAGTATTCATTTCCATGAAAGAGAAGCTGTCGGCATTGTCGCCCGGCACGATAAATTCCACCGTGCCCGCACCGACATATCCCACCGACCGCGCGGCCGCGACAGCGGCCGCACCCATGCGATCGCGCTGCACAGGCGTGAGCAGCGCGGACGGCGCCTCCTCGATCACCTTCTGGTGCCGGCGCTGCAGGCTGCATTCGCGCTCACCGAGGTGCACGACGTTGCCGTGCGCGTCGGCGAAGACCTGCACCTCTATATGACGGGGATGCGGGATGTAACGCTCGACCAGCAGCGCGCTGTCCCCGAACGCCGACGCCGATTCCCGCCGCGCCGTGGCTATCGACGACGCCAGCTCGGAAACGGCGTTGACCACGTGCATCCCCTTACCGCCACCGCCCGCCGACGGCTTCAGCATTACCGGGAGCCCAACGCTCACAGCCACATCGGCCAATTCCGCATCGGACATGCCCGCCGCACCACCGCCCGGGACGACCGCTACTCCGGCCGCCGCGACTATCGCCTTGGCGGTGATCTTGTCGCCCATCGCGTCGATCGCCGAGGCCGGCGGCCCGATGAACGTGATTCCGGCTTCGGCGCAGGCCCGGGCGAAATCGGCCGACTCGGCCAGGAAGCCGTACCCCGGGTGACAGGCGTCCGCATGGGTCCGGTCGGCCGCCGACATGATGTGCGCGATCGACAGGTAGCTCGCGGCCGCGGGCGCCGGACCGATCCGCACCGCCTCGTCGGCCAGTCGCGCGTGCACCGCGTCCACATCGGCATCGCTGTAGACAGCGATCGACCACAGGCCGAGGCGGCGCAGGGTCGTGATCACGCGCACCGCGATCTCGCCGCGGTTGGCGATCAACACCCGGCGCATACTCCGATCAGCCACCGGTCACATCCGAAAGACGCCGTAATTGACTTCACGGAGGGGCGCGTTGGCGGCGGCCGACAGGCCGAGCCCCAGCACGGTCCGGGTGTCGGCCGGGTCAATGATGCCGTCGTCCCACAGCCGTGCCGTTGCATAGTAAGGATTCCCCTGCCCTTCGTACTGCTCGCGCACCGGTGCCTTGAACGCGTCCTCGTCGGCCGCCGGCCACGACTCGCCCCGCGACTCGATCTGATCACGGCGTACCGTCGCGAGCACCGACGCCGCCTGCTCGCCACCCATGACCGAGACGCGCGCGTTGGGCCACATCCAGAGAAACCGGGGCGAGTAGGCTCGCCCGCACATCGAATAATTGCCAGCGCCGAAGGAGCCGCCGATCACCACGGTCAGCTTGGGCACCCGGGCGCACGCCACGGCAGTTACCATCTTGGCGCCGTGTTTGGCGATCCCGCCGACTTCATAGTCGCGCCCGACCATGAAGCCGGAAATGTTCTGCAGGAATACCAACGGCACTCGGCGCCGGTCACACAGCTCGATGAAGTGCGTGCCCTTCAGCGCCGAGTCGCCGAAAAGGACGCCATTGTTGGCAATGATCCCGACCGGGTGCCCATGAATGTGCGCAAAACACGTCACCAACGTCGGACCGTATTCGGCCTTGAACTCGGTGAATTCGCTCGCATCCACCACACATGAGATGACGGGCCGGACGTCGTACGGCGTGCGCGGATCGACCGGAACCACGGAATACAGCGCCTGAGGGTCATGAGCCGGCTCGCGAGTCGGTACGACGTCCCATGGCGCAGGGCTCGTCGGCCCGAGTGTCCTGACGATGGACCGCACCCGATCCAGCGCGGCCAGATCGTCGTCGACGAGGTGATCGGTCACACCCGAGACGCGGGCGTGCACGTCCCCGCCGCCGAGCTCCTCGGCCGAGACGACCTCGCCGGTCGCCGCCTTCACCAGCGGCGGCCCGCCGAGGAAGATCGTGCCCTGCTCCCGCACGATGATCGCCTCATCGCTCATCGCCGGCACGTAAGCGCCGCCGGCGGTGCAGGAGCCGAGGACGGCGGCGATCTGCGCGATTCCCCGCGCGGACATCGTCGCCTGGTTGTAGAAGATCCGGCCGAAATGCTCCCGGTCGGGGAAGACCTCGTCCTGCATCGGCAGGAAGGCGCCACCGGAATCGACCAGGTAGATGCACGGCAGGTTGTTGTGCAGGGCGATCTCTTGGGCCCGCAGGTGTTTCTTCACCGTCATCGGGTAATAGGTGCCGCCCTTGACCGTCGCGTCGTTGGCGACGATCACGCAGGTCCGGCCGGCGACCCGGCCGACCCCGGTGATGATGCCGGCCGCGGGCGCCTCATCCTCGTACATCTCGAGCGCCGCCAGCGGCGAGAGCTCGAGGAACGGGGAAGCCCGGTCCAGCAGGCGCTCGACCCGATCGCGCGGAAGCAGCTTGCCCCTGCCGACGTGGCGCTCTCGCGCACGGTCCGATCCGCCCCGCGCTGCGGTGGCCAGCCGCTCCCGCAACTCACCGACGAGCGCAGCGTGAGCCGAGGCGTTCGCCTCACCCGCCAGCATCGTCGCCGCCACCGCGCGATCGTAGCCCCGAACCAGGCCCCGATACTGTCAACGCCGTGCCCATAGACCCGGACGAGCTGCGCCGCGCCACCGCGGAATTTCCCACCGGCGTGGCGGTCGTGACGCTGCACGACGAGGGCGACGACATCGGCCTCACCTCTACGTCGCTGCGATCGGTGTCACTCGACCCGCCCCTCGTTCTCGTCACCGTGCTCCACACGTCGTACATCGATGAGCTCTTCACCCGGTGCCCGACCTGGGCCGTGTCGGCCCTCGCCGGCCATCAGACCGCCATCGGCGGCCGGTTCGCGGCTGCCGGCCGGCCGTCCGCCCGGCTGTTGCTCAGCGGTCTGGCTCACCACCGCGGCGACGTCAGCGGCGCGCTGGTCGTCGACGACGGCACCTTCGCGCTGGAGTGTCGCACCGAGAGCCAATTCGCCGCCGGCGACCATCGCGTCGTCGTCGGTCGCGTCATGAGGGTGGATTACACCTCGGCCCGGCCCCCGCTGCTGCGCCACCGGGGCGGCTACCGCGTCGCTACCCCGCCCTCGTGATCGCATCGGGAATAATGCCGAGCAATGCTTCGACGTGTGGGCCCGGCCGTCATGGTGCTGCTCGTGCTGTCGCTGGTTGCCGCGGGTTGCACCGACACGGTCAAGCCGCACCACGGTACGGCGCGGTCCGGACTCGGCGACGCGATGGCTGCGGTCCGCGTGTCGGAGCCCACAACAACGTACTTCGCGTATAGCGACCTCAAGGCGCTGCGCCGGATCGGCGCGATCACCGAGAAGCGCCCCTCTGACCGGCGCTGGGGAGATGGCGAGGTCGGACTCGGAGATTTCGGCTCGCGCGCGATTCTGCTGCAGCAAGCGATCGGCCTGAACGTGCTCGGCGCGGATACCGCCGTCTCGGTGGGATCCCCGCCCGACTCGGCCACGGTGCTGACCGGCACGACTCCGGTCGCCACGATCACCGCGAAGCTCACGGCGCTCGGCGTCAAACCGCGCACCTTCGGATCGACGGACGGGTGGAGCGCCGCGCCCGATAACAAGGTCGACGTGACCGGCAGGTTCTACCAGCAGACCCGAATGATCACTCAGGCCAATCAGATGGTCGTCGATGCGCACCGCTTCGCCGCCAGCCCCAACGGCGAGACCCTGCAGGAGGTGCTCGGCGGGGGAAGCAGCCCGCTGTCGGAGGCGGACAGCATGCCAGCGATGATCGATTGCCTGGGTCCCGTGGTGGCGGCGGTCGTCTATCGCCCGACCGGGGCGTCAAGCCCGGTCGACCGGATCGGTGTCGGTGTGACGTTGCCGGGACGCGCAAGTGGTCCTCAGCGCGAAATCCTGTGCGTCCTGCCCGCACCCGGCAAGCACGATCCCGTCAGGGCCAGGGTCAAGACCACGATGACCGGAGACGCGGCCGACCCCGTCACCAGGTCCCCGATCTCGAGCTACCTCACGGGCGTCGCGATCGACGATTTGGGCATTATGGTCCGCGTGACCGGGACTGATCCGGGCGACCGTCCGGCCGGCTACCTGCTGCGGTCGATCTACACGCGCACCGTGGAGTACTTCGTCGGTGCCAGCACCCGGCCCCGCTGAGCGGCGTCAACAGGGGAGATAACCCCACTGTCCGGCCCCGGGCGGCGTCGTACGGTTGAGACCAATCGGATCGTACGAGCGCGCCGGGAGCGTGAGCCATGAATCCAGCCAGTCGGTTTGAGATCCCGGCCGAAGAGGTCGACGCCGCCATGCACGCCCGGAAGGAGCTCGGCGCGGACAGCGAGACGGGCGTCATCGACGCATTCCTGGAGCGCACCGCCCGTGCGATCGACACCCGGGTCGACGCCCGGCTCGCCGCGCAGCGCATGGTCTCCGGCCCGAGCCAGCACGCGGCGACGCCACGACCCCCGGCCAAGCGGCCCGACGGCTACGGCCTGGCATTCGGCCTCGGCTCGATCGGTATCGGCATCCCGCTCACCGCGATCTCCACCCAGTTCGGCGGCGTCCGGCTCGCTGTGGTGATCATCATCTGGGCCGCGATCACGCTGGTGAACATCTCCTACAACGCGGCCCGGCGCTGAGGCCGGTCAGAACCGGCCGTCGGGGGTCGGCAGGCCCTTCATCCGGATCGCGCCATCAAGCCGGATCGTGTCGCCGTTGAGCATCGGGTTGTCGATAATGGCAGCGACCAGACCGGCGTACTCCTCCGGCTTGCCCATGCGGGCCGGATGCGGGATCTGCGCGGCCAGCGATCGTTGCGCATCCTCCGAGAGCGAAGCCATCATCGGCGTCTGGAAGATGCCCGGCGCGATCGAGACGACACGGATCAGGTGCTGGGCGAGGTCACGGGCGGCACTGATCGTCAGCGACCGCACGCCGCCCTTCGACGCGGCGTACGCCGCCTGGCCGACCTGACCCTCGAAGGCGGCGACGGACGACGTACAGACGATCAACCCCCGCTCCTCCCCCGCGGGTTCGAGCCGGATCATCCGCTCCGCGGCCAGCCGCAGGACGTTGAACGTGCCAACCAGGTTGATGTCGACGACGTCCTTGAACCGGTCCAGCGGCAGCGGCCCGTTGCGGCCGATCACCCGGCCAGGGGTGACGACGCCGGCGCAGTTCACGACGATCCGGAGCGGGCCGGCGGCATCGGCGGCGTCCAAGGCCGTTCCGACGGCAGCCTCGTCGCGTACGTCGGCCGGTGCGAAGGTGCCACCGAGCTCCGCCGCGACCTGATCGCCGGCGCTGGCCGGGAGGTCGACGATCACGACGGCGGCTCCGTCGGCCACCAGCCGGCTTGCCGTCGCCCGCCCGAGCCCGGAGGCGCCACCGGTGATCAGAGCCGAGCAGCCTCGCACCCGCATGCGCGTCACCGCCGCCGCTTCGCGCTGCCGAGCAGGTGTTCCGCCGCCATCGAGCCTCCATCGATCCGCCGTACGCCGTCGGTGCCATCGTGGACACTAGTGGCGCGCCCGGGGCGCCGCGAGCAACGCACGTCCGGTGACCCCGACGGTAGGGTCGGGCCCGATGAGTGCGGACAAGAGCGACGATGTCGGGCCTCGCGACGCCGGGCGGATGGTGTGGATCGACTGTGAGATGACCGGCCTCGATCTGGACCAAGACGCGTTGATCGAGGTGGCGGCCCTGGTCACCGACGTCGATCTCAACGTCCTCGGCGACGGCGTCGACATCGTCATCAGCGCCCCGGACGAGCAGCTCGACGGCATGAGCGAGATCGTCGCCACGATGCACGCCACATCGGGCCTGACGGACGCTGTGCGCGCGTCCACGGCGACAGTGGCCGAGGCGGAGCGCGCCGTACTCGACTACGTCCGCATGTGGGTGCCGGAGCCGCGATCGGCGCCGCTGGCCGGCAACTCGGTCGGCACCGACCGCGCCTTCCTCGAGCGCGACATGCCCGAGCTCACCGCGCACCTGCACTACCGCATCGTCGACGTCTCCTCGGTCAAGGAGCTGACCCGTCGCTGGTATCCGCGGGTCTACTACGCCAAGCCCGAGAAGGGCCTTGCGCACCGGGCCCTCGCCGACATCCTGGAGAGCATCGAGGAGCTGCGTTACTACCGCAGCACGGTCTTCGTCCCAGCACCCGGACCGAGCACGGACCAGGCGCGCGAGCTCGCCGCGACCATCGTCGAGTCCCGTCCGACCGACTGACCGTATCTGATTACTGATAACCCGGCCGCTCGGCTAGCATGGTCGATGCTGCGCGCGTCGCAATCCGCGTGTACGGCGATGGTGGGTGTAGCTCAGCTGGTAGAGCACCTGGTTGTGGTCCAGGTGGCCGTGGGTTCGAGTCCCATCACTCACCCGATGCGAATCGGGCGGTCGGCGCCTGCGTGGGCCGGCCGTCCGTCTCGTGCCAAGGTGGAAGCCTTCCAACTGGTAGCCTGGCCTCCGCACAACTGAAGACGCGCCGCTAGCTCAATTGGCAGAGCAGCTGACTCTTAATCAGCGGGTTCGGGGTTCGAGTCCCTGGCGGCGCACCATCCCAGCGGTCGAGAAGATCTGGCACCTGGCGACGCCATTGTCGCGGTCGCACCGGTGGCGGACGGCACAGGTGTGGGCGATGCCGTTCGTCAACAACATCAAGCTCACGGTGCCTTCCGAGCCAGTGGCTCACCTTCTCGCCGGGCCGGAGACAACCGTCACGAGATGATGGAAACCCCAAGCCGCTGGTCCAGAGCATCCTCGTCTAGCCCTTGCGTGCTCGCGGTTCGTTACCGGACCTTGTCGCTTCGATGTGCGTCCGGGGGAGCCGGGAGAGCCGCTCGCCGAAGTAGTGCTGCCAGAGTGGGCCGGCGTTGCGGCCGGCGATGGCCGTCGGCAGGGCCCGTCGCGTGGTCGCGCACAACCCGCCAGTGGCTGCGGTTACTCCTTGAAAGCGTCCTTCACGTTCTCGCCCGCGTTCTTCAGGTCGCCGCTGACCTGGTCCTTCTTGCCTTCCGCTTGGAGGTCGCGGTTGTCGGTGCTCTTGCCGACGGTCTCCTTGCCCCGGCCTGATGCCTTCTGCGCGGCGTTCTTGATCTTGTCGAGCATGCCCATGAGATCCGCCCTTCGCGACGCCGTCGGCGTCTACGCTGTAGACGGTACACCTGCCGGTAGAACGCGGGGTTGGGCACCGTGTCGGGGTTGGCGTACGACGGCCGGCCGCGCCGGCGCGCCGTGCCCGGGTCAGCGGCGGGCCGTTTCGTGTCATAGGCCAGCCGGTTCAGGTGGTTGCTCATCTGCTCGATGGGTGGTCGGTCACGTCAGTGGAATCTGGGCCGCTCGAGTTGGGCCTCGCTCTCGTGCTTGTGCACCCGCTCGTCGTGCCCGATCTGGCGAAACACATCGGCCAGGGAGGCATAGTCGCCGTAGTCGGCGGTGAACCGGGACACGAACGGCTCGTCCTCCCATTCAGGGTGCTCGGTGACAAGGGTTGCGTACTCGTGCTCGGCGTGGTCTTCGAAGTCGGCGTTGAGCCGATGCGACCAGGCCGGTCGGAGGACGAAGGTCAGCCAGGACACCTGGTAATAGACGAAGGCGATCGCCTGCGGCAGCCAGAAGAACCGGAGACGTCCCTCCCGCGTTCCCGCTCGGTCGATGAGCTCGTCGAGGATCAGCGTGTGCCACTGCTCGTTGTCCTGCTGGGCCCGCGATTCGGTGATCCGGTCGTGAATGCGGCGGGCCAGACCGGTCCGGTGATGCACGTGCGTGATCGCAATGTAGGCCGCCTGTTCCCACGCCTGGTAGGGCACCCGCGCGACGAGTTCGAGCACCTTGAATTTCGACAGCGTGCGGGGTTTGCCGTAGACCGCGTCGAGCGTCGTGAACAATGCCCGGGCCGCGAGGCCGTAGCTGCGCCGCGGGGCGGCCAGGGTCTCAGCCTGCGCGGCAACAAGCTGATCGTGTGACAGCCGAGGAGGGTTGTGCGCTAACGCTGCTGGTTGACCCGATACTCCGGTCATGTCTGGGATCCTCCGCTCACGCGCCCGGCCAGATCGTCGTACGCCGTCCAGTTCCTGTGGGAAAAGGCCTGCTGTGTGAAAGGGTAGTTGCCGGTTGCGGCGCCAGCCCGACCGGGCCGTGCCGACGAGATCGCACCGCTCAGGAGCATCGCCACGCCGGCAGCTCGGCCTGCGCGTCGCCGATCACCTGCTGGTGAAACGCGGGATTGGGCACCGTGTCGGGGTGGAGTACGACGTTGATGCAGTGGGCGCCGCCGGCCCGGGCGATTCCCGCCAGCTCGCTCGCCGGCGCGACCGTGCCCGAAGTGCCGATGGCGAGGAAAAGATCGCACTCGCCGGCCGCCGCGATCGCCGCCTGCAGGGCCTGCGCCGGCAACGACTCGCCGAAGAGCACGATGTCCTGCCGCGCCGGCGCGGCACAGACCGGGCAGGCCGGTACGCCGTCTGCGGCCTCGGCGGCGCCGGCGACATAGACCCCACCGGGCGCGGCGAGACCGTCCTCGGGATGGACCGAGACCGCTGAGCGCCAGTGCGCGGATTCCCTTGAGCAACAGGCAATCCCGGCCGATCCGTGCAACTCGATCGGATCGGATCCGGCCAGCGAGTGCAACGTGTCGATGTTCTGCGTAACGACGGTGGCGCCGGTGTCGGCCAGCGTCCGGTGGGCGTCAGTCGGCCCGGCGGCGACGGCCGCGGCGTAGATCGTCCCCCACGCCCGCCACATCAGCGCGATGTTGCCCGGCACCAGGCTGCCGTCGAGGGCTCGCTCGAGCTCGGGATCGAGCGTCCACAGCCCGTCCGGTCCGCGAAAGGTCGGAAGCCCGGCCGCGGCACTGATACCGGCACCGGTCAGCGCGCACACCGAGCGATAACCCGACAGGGGCGCGACCTCGGCGAGGTGCGGCCGCGGGTCAGTCACGGGGCGACGCGGGAGAGGTCCGCGCCGGCGCCGGCGGCGCCGCCCGGTCGATGGCCTGCCAGCCCGAGTCGAATTCGCGCTCCTGCTCGTCCACCCGGCCGCCGCCGCGCAAGCCGAACAGCCGTTTCGTGAACAGCAGGTAGACCGCGATCGCGACGTTGATGATCAGGGTGATCACCTTGAGCGCGGACACGGTGCGCGTGAGCTCGTAGATCTCCAGCGGCAGCAGCAGGATGGTTGCCAGGAAGGTGAGGTATTCCGCCCACCGCTTGGCGTACCACAGCCCGACCGCCTCCGTGCCCTCCAGCGCGGCGTAGAGGAGGACGAGCCCGGCGACGGCGTACATCGAGCCGCGCTGCAATGACAGCAGCTCGCCGGCCGAGTGCAGTACGCCGTGCCCTCCGCCGCGGGCCGCGTTGCCCCAGATCGCGGTGACGACATCGGCGAAGTGCCGGCGCACGCTGTCGCGGTGCGCCGCGACGATGAGAATGCCGATCGCGACCGCGAGGAACAGCACGACATGGATAACGCGGTCGATCGCGATCAGTCGGAGCACGTAGCGGTCGCGCAGCGCCCGGCCGCGCAGCGGGATCTCGATCCTGTCGCGCGCGGGCAGCATCTCGTGCTCCGCGTCGTCGGGCGGCGCGAGCGGCACCCAAGCGTCGCAGCGCAGGCATCGATGCCAGCGCAGGCCGTCGTACTCGCGCACGACGACGGCATCCTCCGCGCGCACCGTCCGCACGTCGCGGCCGATCAGGTGGTGCCCGACCAGTGCACAGTCGAGGATCTCGTAGCGGATTCTTGTCGGCCGGCCGACCCGCCGGTCCGGCGGTCCGGCGTCGGTGGGACCTGGCGACGGGCTCGGCTGCTCGGACGTGGTCACGCCGACCATGATGACCGATGCCGATACCGTGGGCACCGATGACGGCCTCCGAAGCTTCCGCGCCGCTGCTCGTGCTCTGGGATATCGACGGGACCCTGGTCCGCAACGCCGGCGTCGGTCAGCTGGCCTTCCGGGAGGCCTTCGAGTCCTTCGCCGGGCGGCCGCTGCGGCACGTGCCGGCGATGGCGGGCCGCACCGAGCGCTCGATCCTCACCGACGCGCTGCGGCTCAACGGGCTGCACGAGCGTCCCGAGGACTTCGACCGTTTCGCCGAGCTCGAGGGCAAGGCGTACGCCGCCCGCGCCGACGACCTGCGCCGGCACGGACAGGTCCTGCCGGGCGCCGTCGACGTGCTCGGCGCGCTGCACGCGCATCCGCAGGTGATCTCGACCGTCCTCACCGGGAACACCCGCGTCGCGTCGGCCGTGAAGCTGGCGGCGTACGGCCTGATCGACCTGATCGACATCGATCGGGGCGCCTACGCCGACGACTCCGCGCACCGGCCCGATCTGGTCCTCGTCGCGCTGGAACGCGCCGAGACGGTACCGGGCGACGCGGTCATTGTCGGCGACACGCCGAGCGACGTCCTCGCCGCCACCACCCACGACGTCCGGGCCCTGGCCGTCGCGACGGGTGACTTCTCGGCGACGGAGCTGACGGGTGCGGATCGGATCGTCGATGATCTGAGCGACGTCGACGGTGTGCTCAGCTGGCTGCTGAATCGCCCGTAACTCCGGGCTGGTTCTCCGGGAAGTGGCAGGCGACCTTGTGCCGCGGAGCCAGATCCGCCAGCGGTGGCTCCTGGGTGCGGCAGATGTCCTGCGCCTTCCAGCAGCGGGTGGAGAATCGGCACGCCGGCGGCGGGTTCAACGGGCTTGGTACGTCGCCCTCGAGCCTGCGGCGGTTGCGCCGGCCGCGTTCTGCCGGTTCGGGCATTGGTACGGCGGACAGCAGAGCCGTGGTGTAGGGATGCATCGGGCTGCGGTAAAGATCATCGCGGTCGGCTATCTCGACGATCTTGCCGAGATACATCACCGCGATGCGGTCGGAAATGTGGCGAACCACCGACAGGTCGTGGGCGATCACGATATACGTCAGCCCGAATTCGTTCTGCAGGTCTTCCAGCAGGTTGACGACCTGCGCCTGGATCGACACATCCAGAGCTGACACGGGCTCGTCAGCGACGATCAGCTTGGGGCGCAGGGCCAGCGTGCGGGCGATCCCGATGCGCTGCCGCTGCCCGCCGGAGAATTCGTGCGGATAGCGGTTGTAGTGCTCGGGGTTGAGACCAACCAACTCCAGCAGCCGCTGCACCTCGCTCTTCACCCCGCCCGGAGGTTTGATTTTCTGCAGGTGAAAGGGCGCACCGACGATCGATCCCACGGTTTTGCGTGAATTCAGGGAGGCGTAAGGGTCCTGGAAAATGATCTGGACATCGCGTCGCAGCGGCCGCATCTTCCCGACCGACAGGTGGGTGATGTCCGTGCCCTCGAATTCGATCTGCCCACCGGTCGGCTCGAGCAGGCGGGTGATCAGCCGCCCGGTCGTCGTCTTGCCGCAGCCCGATTCCCCGACGATGGAGAACGTCGTACCGCTGTGCACCTCGAAATCAAGCCCGTCGACCGCCTTCACCGCGCCCACGGTGCGCTGGAACAGGATTCCGCGCTTCACGGGGAAGTGTTTCTGCAGGCCGCGTACGGCGAGCAGCCGCTCGGCCGTTTCGGTCATGCCCGCCCCCCCGGTCGCTGCTCGACCATACCCAGCCTGGGGGCGACCTCGTCACGCCAGATCTGGGTGCGCTCCCTTCCGGAAAGGTGGCAGGCAACGAGGTGACTGCCGCCCGCGTCGGTGAGCTCGGGAACGACCGTCGTCGACAGGTCACCGTTGCGGTCCGCGAACTCGCAGCGCGGGTGGAAGGAACATCCTGACGGCACGCGGATGAGGCTGGGCGGTGTGCCTTGGATCGGCACCAGCCGCTCGGCCCGCTCGCGGTCCAGGCGCGGCATCGAGCCGAGCAGGCCCCACGTGTAGGGATGTTTGGGATCGTAGAAGATCTGCTCGGTGGTGGCGTTCTCGACGGCCTTGCCGGCGTACATGACCAGGATGTCGTCGGCCACCTCCGCGACCACCCCGAGATCATGGGTGATGATGATGACCGCCGAACCCCGCTCCTGCTGCAGATCGCGAATCAGATCGAGGATCTGGGCCTGCACCGTCACGTCCAGGGCGGTGGTCGGCTCATCCGCGATCAGCAGCTCGGGATCGCACGAAAGCGCCATCGCGATCATGGCCCGCTGCCGCATGCCGCCGGAGAACTGATGGGGGTAGTCGTCGACCCGCGATGCCGGCTGCGGAATTCCGACCCGGCCGAGCAGGTCGATGGAGTGCGCTCGGGCCTTCGATTTCGGCACGTCATTGTGGACGCGGTAGGCCTCGATGATCTGCGCGCCAACGGTGTAGTAGGGATGCATCGCGGAGAGCGGGTCCTGGAAGATCATCGCCATCTTCCGGCCGCGCAGCCGGCGGACCCGCTCCGGCTGGGCGCCGACGAGCTCCTCACCGTCGAGCTTGATCGACCCGGAGATCCGCGCTGAGCCGGCCTTGTGCAGGCCCATGATGGCCATGCTCGTGACGCTCTTACCGGAGCCGGACTCGCCGACGATGCCGAGAGATCTGCCCTTGGACAGGTTGAAGCCCAGCCCGTCGACCGACTTGACGAGACCGTCGTCGGTCGGAAAGTGGACCGTCAGCCCCTCGACCTCGAGGAACGGCGCATCGGCCTCACGGTCGGCCGGCGCCGCAGTCGGCCGGCGGCCCCATCGGCGTTGGGGGGCGGTCACGACAGACGCACTCTCGGATCGATCACGGCGTAGAGGATATCGACCACCAGGTTGGCCATGATCACGAAGAACGCGGCAACGAGCGTGACGCCGAAGATCTCGGGGAGGTCGTTGTTGTCGATGGCCTGCTTGGCGAACTGCCCGACACCGGGCAGCGAGAAGGTGTACTCGGTCAGGATCGCACCGCCGACGAGCAACCCGAGGTCAAGCCCGAAGATCGTCAGGATCGGGGTCAGCGCGGCGCGAACGGCATGCTTCGCGATCACGGTGCGCTCGGGCAGGCCCTTGGCCCGTGCGGTCCGGATGTAGTCCTCATTGAGCGTCTCCAGCATGCCGGCCCGCATCAGCCGCGCGTAGAGCGCTCCGTAGAGCAGGGCCAGCGTCACCCACGGCAGCACCAGGTTTCCGAACCACAGGAAGGGATTATCCAGGATCGACACATAGTGGATATTCGGGAAGAGCGGCCACTTGTAGCTGAAAAGGGACAGCGCAACCAGCCCGGTGAAGAAGATCGGCGCGGACACGCCGGCAAGCGCGACGGCCATGACCGCGCGGTCGATGAATTTGCCACGCTTGACCGCTGAGATGACGCCGGCGATGACGCCGCTGACGAGCCAGATGACGGCGGCACCGATCGCAAGGGACATGGTGACAGGTATCCGGTCCTTGATGAGAGGCCACACCGGAGTCTGCGACTTGAACGAGACGCCGAAGCACGGGAAGTTGCAGGTGGTCTTCACCGGACCGGCGTCATACTTCGTGCCGGTCACGAGGTTCTTCATGAACCGCCAGTACTGCACGATGACCGGCTTGTCGAAGCCGTATTTCTTCTCGATCGCTCGCACCGTCGCCTGTGTCGCGTCCTTGCCGACGAATTGCGACGCCAGCGCATAGCTGTTCTGACCGGCGAGCTTGGGCACCCAGAAGAAGATGATGAAGGTGACGAAACCGACCACGAGCAGCAGCAGCACCGCCGCAAGCAGTCGTCGAATGATGAATGCGATCACCTGACTCGGCTCGCGGTGGCGAGCAGGTCCCATCGGGGACCCGCCCGCCACCGCCGCCCTCACCTACTTTCGCGTCGTTCTGAGGCGCTTCCGCCGAATCTCGTTGAGAGGAAGCCCGACTACTTCGTGACGCCGAGCTGCGTGTAGTCGTACATGCCGTAGGCCTGCGTCACGTAGACGTTGGTCAGGTTCTTCGGCCGATAGAGCAGGGACTTGGCGTATACCTCCGGCAGGAAGTACCCGTCCTGCATGACCATCTTGTCGAGCTGGCCGTAGATCTTGTTCCGCGCGGCGATGCTGGTCAGCCTGGACGTCTTGTCCAGCATTCCGTTGATCGCCGGAGAATTGATCTCGGACAGGTTGTTGTTGCCGGCCGGCTTGATCGCGCGACCGTCGATGATCTGGCTCAGGAAGCCGAAGCCGGTCGGCCAGTCGGCCGCCCAACCGCCGTACATCAGGCCCAGATCGTGGGAGTGCGAGAAGGACAGGTTCCCGGCGAAGTTCTTGAAGTACTTGCCCGCAGGGTACTTCTGGATCGAGGTCTTGATCCCGACCTTGCTCAGCGCCTGCTGCAGCGCCTGGGACGACGCGACCTCCTTGGGCCGGTCGCCACGGATGGAGATGTTGGTGCTGAAGCCGTTCGGCTGTCCGCAGGCCTTCAGCTCCTTCTTGGCCATCTCCTGGTCGCCGGTCGGCTTGGTCGTCGCCTCGTAGAGGTCGAATTTCTGGTAGCCGGAGACGTTCGGCGGCATGACCGTCGACGCGATGTCACCACCGGCTACCGGACCGCCGTACGCCGTCTGCATGTCGGTCTTGTTGGCGGCGTACTCGACCGCCCGACGGCAGTGCACGTTGTCCAGCGGTTTGATCTTGCTGCCGATGTAGATGAACCACGTGAATCCGGACAGGGCGTCGTCGGAGTCGTGCTTGTACTTACTTCCCGGGCTGAGGATCTGGGCCCGGGCGGCGGCCTGCACGCCGGTGCCGGCGCTGTCGACATCAAGGTTGCCCGACATCAGCTTCTGGTCGAGGTCGTCGGCGTTGACGTGGTACTGAACGGTGATCTTGTCCGGCAGGGCGGCCCGCAGCGGGTCGGCCTTGTTGCTCCAGTACTTGTTCCGGACCAGCGCGAAGCCCTTGCCCTCGGAGTAGCCGCTGAACTTGTACGGACCCGTCGACACCGGGTGCTCCCGATACTTCGCGCCGGTGTCCTTGCCCGGCGGCACCGGGAAGGTCTGCGGACTGGTGGCCAGGTAGTCGAAGTCGGAGAACGGCTGGGCCAGGTGGAAGATAATCGTCGTGTCGTTCGGGGTGTCGACGGACGTCAGGCCCAGCTTGTCCTTCGCCTTGTCCTTGTACGGCCCGGGGTATTTCGGGTCCTTCAGGTAAGTGGCGAAGTAACTCGGGCCGTTCGGCAGGACATCCTTGGCGTAGTTGCTCCGCTCGACGGCGTACTTGATGTCCTTCGTCGTGACCGGCGTGCCGTCCTCGAACTTCACGCCGGACTTGATGTGGTAGGTCCAGGTCATCCCGTCGGACGAGACCTTGCCGGGAGCCGTCGCGAGGTCAGGAGTGAGTTGCAGCCCGGCCTTGCCCGGCCCCGGCTTGAAGCTCATCAGCGCCCGGCCATACAGGCGGGAGAAGTCCCACATCCATGCGTAGTAGGTGTCGCCCGGGTCGGTCGAGTCGGGCTCGTCGCTGGACGCGAAGCGGAGCGTGCCGCCGGCCTTGGTGGACGGGTTGACGATCTTGGCGTTGGCTGCGCTGTAGACGGCACCGGACGTCTGAGTGCGGCCACCGCCGGACTTGGTCGGGCCGCTCGGCCCGGTGCTCTTGGTCGCGCCGGTCGACGGTCCGGCCGTCGCCGTCGCCGTACCGCTGCCGCCGCCTCCGGTCCCACCCTTGCTCTTGCTGCCGGTGCATGCGGCGAGCGCCACGGACATACCCGCGCACACCACCAGCACTACCGGCTTCTTCCATCCGGGGATTTTCATCTGGGTGAACTCTCCTTCTCCACCGTACGACGAGCTCGCACGGTTATCGGACTAATGCGATCTCGGATCGAGCGCGTCGCGCAGACCGTCACCGAGCAGGTTGAACGCGAGCACGGTCAAGAAGATCGCGAGGCCCGGAACAACCATGTACATAGGGTCGATCCGATAGAACTGAACGGCGTTGGACAGCATGCCTCCCCACGAAGGGGCGGGTTCCTGGATTCCGACACCCAGGTAGGACAGGCCGGCTTCGAACAGGATATTGCTGGGAATCAGCAACGTCGAATAAACCAGGATCGGCGCCGCCAGGTTGGGCAGCAACTCCTTGAAGAGGATGTACGGCGGGCGGGCGCCGAGGCTGCGGGCGGCGTCGACGAACTCACGCTCCCGCAGCGAGAGCGTCTGGCCGCGAATGATTCGGCCGACATACGGCCAGTTGAAGAATCCGATGATGAATACCAGGATCGCGACCCGCAGCGTGTTGCCCGACAGGCCGAAGGCCTTGTCGGGGAAGACCCCCGTCAACGCGATGGCGAAGAGCAGCAAAGGGAAGGCCAGGAATACGTCCATGATCCGGCTGATGATGGTGTCCACCCAGCCGCCGAAGTAACCGGCGATCACCCCCATCACGACCCCGATAGCGACCGCCAGCATGGTGGCGAGGACCGCGATCACCAGCGAGATACGCGCGCCGTACAAGATCCGGCTCAGCACGTCGCGGCCGTTGATCGGCTCGACGCCGAGCAGGAAGTGCTTGCTCCAGCTGATCCCGCCCCACGCGTGCAGCGGTCTGGACAGCGTCGGATCGATCTCGGTGGAATGAAACTCGTTCGGCGGGTGGCCGAGGTACTTGACGATCACCGGAGCGAGGATCGCGGCCAACACCAGAATCACGATGAAGGCGAGGGAGACCAGGGCAACCTCGTCGCGGCGGAAGCGCCGCCAGGCGATCTGACCGAGCGAGCGGCCCTGGATCGCGCTCTGCGTGCCGGCCTCGTCAACAGGCGGGAGCTCGACCTCTGCACCGGTGCCCGATAAGTCTGGCGGCGCGGTCATGCCAGCTCGCTTCCTGTCACGGCGTCAGGCAGCCCGGTCGGGGCCCGGCACGTTCGGTTTCGACAGCACGTGTCGATGCCGCGGGTGAGCGGGCTCGATCGACGCGATCCGAGCGATGCTAGCGGCAACCAGGCCCGGAGTGCACAGTAGGAGGTCCAGCTTGTTCGAATTGCAACAATCGAGATGCCTACCTCAGCGGCGCCCGTTGCGGACGCGCAGAGCGATCATGGCCACGATCAGGCCCGCCACCCCACCGGCAGCGGCCATTCCGGTCGGCGTCTGCACCTTCTCCTGCAGGCTCGCGGCGGCGCGCTTGGCCACGTTCTTCGGATGCGCGGTTTCCACGACACGGTCGACGAGCTCGTCGATCGTCGAACCAAGCGCCTCGCGGGTCCGGTCGATGTCGCGGTGCACGGCTTCGGGGTCGGTGCTCACGGCAGCTCCTTCGCTTCGCGTGCGACGACCAGGTACGACGCTGGCGCGCAGGGCCGTAGCCTACCGGCATCGCGGTGCGGGCCGATCACGACGTCGCTCGTATCGCCCTGCCGTGACCAGCTAGATTCTGCGCATGACCACACGCCAACTGCTTGCGCCCGGCGACGCCGCCCCTGATTTCACGCTGACCGACGCCAGCGGCAAGGACGTGTCGCTCTCGTCGTTCCGGGGCCGGTCGCTGCTGCTCTACTTCTACCCGGCCGCGATGACGCCGGGTTGCACCAAGGAGGCCGGAGACTTCCAGGGCAGCCTGGACGACCTCGCCACCGCCGGCTATGCCGTCGTCGGGATCTCGCCGGACGCGCCGGAGAAGTTGCGCCGCTTCCGCGACGAGCACGCGTTGACGTTCCCGCTGCTGTCCGACCCTGACCGCGCGGTGCTCACCGCCTACGGCGCCTATGGGGAGAAGCAGCTCTACGGCAAGACGGTCGTCGGCGTGATCCGCTCGACCTTCGTCATCGATCCCGACGGCAAGATCGAGAAGGCGCAGTACGGCGTGAAGGCGTCGGGGCACGTGGACCGCCTCCGCCGGGAGCTGGGCGTCGGCTGACGAGGGAGCGAGCATCGAGCGAGGAACGAGCGAGGCGCGCAGCGACCGAGGAGGCCGCGCAGAAGCAGGGCGCGGGAGTCGCCTGTTCGGACCTATTGCGTAGCGGCCGCTTCCGCGAGAGTGGCTGAGCCGGATGCGCCCGCTCCGGTAGGCCGGTACGCCGTGGCGTCCGGCGCAAGTCCCTGAGATCGGAGAGCAATGCCCCGTCGCACCTTGCGAGCCGCAGCCGCGGCGATCGGTGCCGGCGCGCTGGTGGTGCCGTTCCTGATGGCCACCGCCGGCGCCGCACCGAACGCCACCGCAAAGAGCACCCTCGCCGGCACCGTGCCCACCTGGGCGACGAGGGCGCACCAGGCCGGCACGCCGGACAGCAGCGCCACCGTCACCTTCCGCGCCGTACTGCCGCTGCGCAGCGCGGCCGCGGCGGAGCGGTTCGGGTACGCCGTCAGCGACCCGTCGAGCGCGCAGTACCAGCACACCGTCACTTCAGCGCAGTTCAACGCGCGGTTCGGGCCGACGGGCGCGAGCGTGCAGTCCGTCGCGTCGTACCTGCGCAAGGAGGGGTTCACGGTCCGATCCGCAGCCCCCGGCAACCGGTGGGTCGAGGCGTCGGGCACCGTCTCCGCCGTCAACAAGGCGTTCTCGACCACGCTGCGCACCTACCGCTACAAGGGGCATACGCTCCGCTCACCGTCGGTCCCGGCCGCGGTTCCGCAGTCCCTGCGGTCGAGCATCATGACGATCACCGGACTCGACCAGGGCGCCAGCCTGCTCCGTCCCGGCGGCGTGCGGCAGGCGCCGGCGACCAAGACCGCGGCACCGGATGCGTCCGCGCCTGCGCCGAGCGAGTGCTCGAGTTACTGGGACCAGCACGAGCAGACGGTCCCGCCGGCGTACGCCGGGAAGACCCAGTACCCGACGTACACCTGCGGATACATCGGCGACCAGCTGCAGTCGGCCTACGGCACCAAGTCCGCCCTGATCCACGGCCACGACGGCCACGGCGTCACGGTCGGCATCATCGACGCCTACGGCTCGCCGACGATGCTGTCGGACCTGACGACCTATTCGGCGCAGGTCGGGCTGCCGGCCCCGAAGCCGGGACAATACAAGCAGAAGCTCTTCACGCCGTTCAACCTGCAGACCGAGTGCGGCGGCGAGGCCGGCTGGAACGGCGAGCAGACCCTCGATGTCGAGTCCGTGCACTCGATGGCGCCGGGCGCGAACATCTTCTATTTCGGCGCGAAGAACTGTGACACCGGCATCGACGACGCGCTGAACTACGCGCTGCAGCAGGACAAGGTCGACCTGATCAGCAACTCCTACGGGTTTGCCGGCGAGGACATCCCGGCCGGCGAGATCAACGCCGAGCACTCGCTCTTCGTGCAGGCGGCGGCCGAGGGTATCGGGCTCTATTACTCCTCCGGTGATCGAGGCGACGAGGCCGGCGCGACCGGCGTAACGCAGCCGGATTATCCGGCCTCCGACCCGATGGTCACCGCTGTCGGCGGTACGGCGCTGGCCATCGACGCCGGCGGCAACCGGCTCTTCGAGACCGGCTGGGGCACCGCGCTGGACCGGGTCGACAAGTCCACCTACGAGGGCTACCTCGACCCGCTGCCGGGCGCGTTCTACTTCGGTGCGGGCGGCGGCGTCAGCACGCTGTTCCGCCAGCCTAAGTACCAGAAGCGCGTCGTGCCCGACGCGCTGTCCAAGGCCTACGGCAAGAAGGCGATGCGCACCGTGCCCGATGTGTCGGCGGTCGCCGACCCCTACACCGGATTCCTCGTCGGGCAGACCGAGGGCGGCGTCTACGGCAACTACGCCATCGGCGGCACCAGCCTCGCCTGCCCGGTCGTGGCAGGAATCCATGCGGTTGCCAGCCAGGGGCGCAAACACCGGATCGGATTCGCCAACCCGGCGCTCTACCGGCTGGCCGGCTCGAGGGCGGTGTACGACGTGAACGGCAGCCGGATGCCGATCGGCGTGACCAACCCGAGCGGCAGCTACCTCGTGACGCTCGACCGTGACTCGTCGCTGCGCACCACCGGCGGTTACGACCTCGTCACGGGCATCGGCTCGCCCAACGGCCAGAACTACCTCAATCGGCTGAGCAAGGCCGCGAAATAGGCGGTACGTCGCGGGCCGTCGTCCCCACCCCTGCCGGGGACGGTACGACGGCCCGTCCGTGCGCGCGGACGCTAGGCTTTGCGGTCGGCGGGAGTGGCGTAATTGGCAGCCGCGCCAGGTTTAGGTCCTGGTGTCTTAACCGACGTAGGGGTTCGAGTCCCCTCTCCCGCACCGCATTTATGCAGGTCAGGGCACTAGTACGGCACCGGGATCGGCCCGTTTGCTAACCGTTTGCTAACGGACGCCGGAAGATCAGCTCGGCCGCGTCGGCATGCAGCGCCGCCGTCACGTGCGAGTAGGTGTCGAGCGTGATGCCGATGGAGGCGTGCCCGAGCCGCTCTTGCACGACCTTCGGGTGGACCCCGGCCGCGAGAGCCATCGTCGCCCAGCCGTGCCGCAGATCGTGAAGCCGAACCGGCGGCAGTCCCAACCGAACGCCCAGCCGGGCGAACTGTCGGGAGAAGCGTTCCGGGTGCACGAGGCCGCCGTCCGGGTGGCAGAACACGAGGCCGTGGTCGGTGAAGCCGGCGCCCATGACCAGCCGCTCGGCGGGCTGCCAGCGCCGGTGCTCCCGCAACGCGGTGGCGGCGTCGAGCGTCACGACCGGCGCCCCTTCGCCGTCTTCGGTGCCCCGATGACCGGTCGATTTGTCGACGTTGATGACTGTCTGCCGGATCGCCGCCCTCCTGGCGTCAAGGCCCACGTCGGACCAGCGCAGCCCGAGCGCCTCACCGCGGCGCATTCCCGTCGTGGCCAGCACCAGGTACGCCGCCGCGAGCCGGTCGTCCGCTACGCCGTCGAGAAAGGCGCGCAGCTCGGTGGCCGACCAGACGCTCATCTCGGGATGGGAAGACGCCGACACTCTCGGCGGGTCGGCGGCGTCGGCAGGATTGCGGCCTAGCCGGCCCCACCGCACCGCGTCACGGAACATGCGGTGACAGATTGTGTGCACGTAGCGGACCGTCCGCGGGGACAGCCCTACCCGCCACCGTACGGACGGTGCCCGCTTCCCCTCGGCCGCGAGCGCGGCGTACATCGCATTGAGGATGCCGCCCGTCGACCCGCGTCGTTGGCGTCCCGCCGATGTGTGGGAGGACGTGCAGCCGCAGATTGCGCGAATAGCTGGCGTGCGTGGACGGCCGGATAGTCGGGCGGATCGCGTCGAGCCATTCCGCTGCGAGGTCCGCGACCGTGGCGCGGGTGCGCGGCACGTAGCTTCCGGTGTGCACCGACCCGGCCAGCTCGGCGAGCGCCCGCTCGGCGTCCCGTTTCGTCCGGTACCCGGAATGCCACCGCTGCCGCCGTTTCCCGGTGTCCGGGTCGCGGTCCAGCTCGACGACGACGCTGTAACCCTTGCCGCGCTTGACGATGCTCCCCCTCATTGTCGGCGCTCCGGCGCGATACGGCCGAGGGCAATATCGTTGTCGGCCGTCGTACCCGAGCAGTTGCGCCGCGACCTGCACCCGTCCGGTGACGCCGAGGCCACCATCGTGCTGACCCGCATCTCGGATGCGCCGGTCGTGCTGCTGTGCCGTCCCGTGAGGGCACTATCAGCTTAGGCGGACGCGCGGGTCGAGGACGGCGTAGAGCATGTCCACGACGACGTTGGCCACCACGACGAACACCGCCGCGAGCAGGACCACCGCGATGATGACGGGTTCATCCTGGTTGGTGACGGCCTGCACCGACATCCGGCCGATTCCGTTGAGCCCGAAGACCTGCTCGGTGACGATCGCTCCGCCCAGCAGCGTGGCCACGTCGATTCCGAACTGGGTGATGATCGGCACGAGCGCGGCCCGCAGTGCGTGCCGGACGGTGACCCTGGACTCGCGGATCCCCTTCGATCGGGCGGTGCGGACGTAATCCTCGCCGAGCACCTCCAGCAGTTGCCCGCGGCTCAGCCGCGCGTAGACGGCCATATTCGCCACCGCGAGCGTGATCCACGGCAGGATCAGGTGCACGAACCACTGGCCCGGGTTGGACGTGAGCGGAACGTAGCCGCTGGCCGGGAAGAAGCTGACCCCGGCCAGATGTAACCGGTAGAACAGCAGATAAAGCAGGAGCAGACCGAGCACAAAGGTCGGAAAGGACAGTCCGGTCAGGGCGAAGAAGGTCGCCCCACGGTCCAGCAGCGACCGTGGATGCTTCGCCGAGAGCACGCCGATGAGCACTCCGGCGAGCACCCAGAGGATCGCCCCGCCGATCGCCAGAGAAGCTGTCACCGGAAGCGCTCGGGCGATCAGGTGCGTGACCGCTTCGTGGCTGTAATAGGAGTAGCCGAGATCACCATGCAGGGCCCGCCAGACGAAATGACCGTATTGGTCATAGATCGGCCGGTTGAGGCCGAGCTCCTTCGTCACGGTCTTCACCAGGTCCTGGTTCTGGCCGGCGAACTTGCCGAGCAGCAGCTGAGCCACATTGTGCGGTGCGATGAAGAAGATCGCGAAGACGATCACGCTGATCATCCACACCACGAGGATTCCGGTGAGGACCCGCCGGATCAAGAATCGAAACATCGGGCCTCCTATTTCGTGAACATTCGCTCGCTGCGGGGATCGAGCGCGTCTCGCACGCTGTCACCGAGCAGGTTGAACGCGAGCGTGGTGAAGATGAGCGCCAGCCCGGGAAAGACCAGGAACCACCAGGCCACCTGGTAGAAGCTCTGCGCATCGCTGATCATGTTTCCCCAGCTCGGAGTCGGTGGAATGATGCCGACGCCGAGGAAGGACAACGTCGCCTCGAAGACGATCGACACCGGGATCAGCAAGGTCGTGTAGACGATGACCGGGGCAACCAGGTTGGGCAGCACGTCGACGAACATGATCCGCAGATCCCCCGCCCCGAGCGATCGAGCCGCCTCGACGTACTCCCGCTCACGGATCGACAGCGTCTGCCCGCGGACGATGCGTCCGACCGCGGCCCACGAGAAAAACGCGATTACCCCGATCTCGACCAGCTCGCTCGGCCCCACCACCGTAACCAAAGCAATGGCGAAGAGCAGGAACGGGAAGCTCAGCACGACGTCCATCACCCGCGCGAGGACGGAATCCACTGCCGGGCCGAAATACCCGGCGCACAGCCCGACCACGACACCGATGAATACCGCCGCCGCCGCCGCCGCTACTCCGACCACGAGCGAAACCTGGGTGCCGTAAATGATGCGGACCAGTATGTCGCGGCCCAGATTGTCGGTGCCGAACCAGTGCCGGCTATTCGGCCCCACCGGCAACCCGTCGAGCGTGATGCCGTGGGTGCGATCCTGTCCGGTCGATGAGTAGCCGATGGCGTGTGAGATCGGGCTGGCAAAGATCGCGACGAGGACGAGCAACCCGATGAAGACCGCGCAGGCCATGGCCAGTCGGTCACGTCGCAGCCGGAGCCAGGCGAGCTGCCACGGGCTGCGCCCGACGACCGTTTGCTGCGCGGACTCCGCGGTGGCTTCGGGCGCTTCAAAGAGCTCGGTGGTCGTCATGATGCCTCCTCGCGACCGGGCTGCTCGGTGCCGACGCGGATCGCCGCAAGGTCCTCGCCCGGCTCGACCGGAAAGTGACAGGCGGTGGGGTGAGACTCGGGATCGCCCAGTCTCGGCGTGAGCGCCGGATCCTCGTCGACGCAACGCTGCTGGGCCTTGGGGCAGCGCGGATGAAACCGGCATCCGGTCGGCGGACTGACCGGCGACGGTACGTCGCCGGTGAGGATGATGCGCTGCCGCTGCTCGGACCGATCCGGGTCGGCCACCGAGGCCGCGGACAGCAACGCATTGGTGTAGGGATGGCGCGGGGTGGCGAACAGCGCCGGCCGGTCAGCGAGCTCGATCACCTTGCCGAGATACATCACGGCGACCCGATCGCTGACATGCTCGACGACCGACAGGTCGTGGGCAATAAAGACGTAGGTCAGGCCGAACTCGGATTGCAAGCTCTCCAGCAGGTTGATGATCTGCGCCTGGATCGACACGTCCAGGGCCGAGACGGGTTCGTCGCAGACGATCAGCTTCGGCCGCAACGCCAGCGCCCGAGCCACCCCGATCCGCTGCCGCTGACCACCGGAGAAGTCCGCGGGAAACCGGTTGTAGTGCTCAGGGTTGAGGCCAACCAGCTCCATCAGCTCCTGCACCCTGCGTATCCGGTCCGGCCCTCGGGTCACCCTGTGGATGGCAAACGGATCCCCGATGATCGAGCCCACCCTACGGCGCGGATTGAGCGAGCCGTAGGGGTCCTGGAAGATCATCTGCATCTGCCGGCGGTAGGGCCGCAGCTGCCGTCGGGACATGGTGGACAGGTCCTGGCCGTCGATAATGACCCGGCCGGCCGTCAGCGGACAGAGCCGGGTTATGCACCGGGCCAGCGTCGACTTGCCGCATCCGGTCTCGCCGACCAGGCCGAGAGTCTCGCCGCGTCGCACGGTCAGGTCGACGCCGTCGACCGCGTGCACCCGGCCGATCTCGTGCTTGACCACGATGCCGACCTTGACGGGGAAATGCTTGACCACTCCCTCGAGACGCACCAGCACGTCGTCCTCGCTGGCCCGCCCGGTCGAATCGGGTCCCGTCGGGTCCGGTGTCGGCGGATCGGCCGGCGTGCTCCGGGGGCGGGTCATCGGCGGTCCTCCCGGACGCCGACCGACCCATCTCGCGCGTCCGCCTCGCCCGTGCCGACAGCGGCCGGTGTCGGCATCTCCGTCGACGCCGCGAGCCGGGCCGCGATCGCCTCGGCCGGTGCGGATCGTCCCTCCAGCACCGCGTCGTCTCGGATCCGCGCGGCCTCCTCGGACATTCCGCGCGAATCCGCCGGCAGCCAGCAGGCCGACCGGTGGCCCGGCCCGACTTCGAGGTCAAGCGTCGGCGCGTCGGTGATGCACCGGTCCATCACATAGCGGCAGCGGGGATGAAACGCGCACCCCGATGGCGGATTCAACAGGCTCGGCGGCTGGCCGGGAATCGGGCGCAGCCGCTCGCCGGCACCGGTGGCGCCGGGAATCGACTCCAGCAGGCCCCGCGTGTAGGGGTGGTGCGGCTGGTAATAGATCGTCCGCAGGTCCGCCTGCTCCGCGCCCCGGCCGGCGTACATCACCATCACGTCGTCGGCAACGTCGGCGATGACGCCCAGATCGTGCGTGATCATGATCAGTGCACTGTCGAACTCCCGCTGCAGTCGGGTCAACAGGTCGATGATCTGCGCCTGGACGGTCGCGTCGAGTGCGGTGGTCGGTTCGTCGGCGATGATCAGCGCCGGGTTCAGTGCCAGCGCCATGGCGATCATGGCCCGCTGGCGCATGCCGCCGGAGAACTCGTGCGGATAGTCATCGAGGCGGCGTTCGGCGTTGGGGATCCCGACCAGCCGCAGCAGATCGAGGGCGCGTCGACGAGCCTTGGCCTTGCTGGTGTTCTCGTGGGCCCGGATCATCTCGACGACCTGCCACCCGACCCGGTAGAGCGGGTGCAGGCTCGACAGTGGGTCCTGAAAGATTGCCGCGACCTTCGCGCCGCGGACCGATCGCATCTCGTCAGGGGGCATCGTGAGCAGGTCGCGACCCTCGAACAATGCCTGCCCGCTCACCCGGGCGCCGGGAACGAGCCCGATCAGGCTGAGGGTCGAAACCGTCTTGCCCGATCCGGACTCTCCGACGATGCCGAGGGTGCGCGCGCGGTCGACCGAGAATGACACGCCTCGCACCGCCTGCACGATGCCGTCGATCGTGTGGAAGGAGACCGTCAGGTCGTTGACCTCGAGCAGAGCCATGCCTCACCCGTCCGTCCGGCTCGACCATACGACGTACCACCGGGTCGGTCCACCGCCCGCCAACACGGGCGGGTCGGCGGACCGACGGCGGCTCAGCGCGCTGCTATCAGCTCAGCCAGACCTGGGTGATGTCATAGGCCCCGGTAGCCGGTAGTTCGATCGCATTGTGCACCCGGGTGGACCGGTAGAGCGGGGTGGACTGGGTCTGGAACGGCACGAACGCCGCGTCCTTCATGATCTGCATGTCCGCGGCGTGGATGTAGCGGGTAATCGCCGCCTTGTCCGTCGTCGCCAACGCCTTGTCGATGTTGGTGTTCACCGTCGCGTTGTTGTAGTCGCCCCAGTCGGTCGAGCCGGGGCCGTAGGTGCGGCCGTCGAAGAGCGGCTCGACGATCGCGCGGGCGTTGTTGCCGAACCAGTCAGGCAGCCACCCGGGCTCGGAGATGTCCCAGGTGCCCTTCTTCGCCGCGGCCGGGTCGGAGAGGTATTTGCCGTAGTAGTCCGACGCCGCCGACGGCGTGCCCTTGACGGTGATGCCGCACCTTTTCAGGTCGGCCTGCACCGACTGATAGACCGACGGGTGCTTACCCGACGTACGGTAGACGTCCTTGAGCACGAGGCCGTGGGGATAACCAGCCGCGGCGAGCATGCTCTTGCACTTGCCTGGGTCTCCGCGGTGTCCGGACGTCGAGTAGAGGTCGAATTGCTTGTATCCGACATTGCCCGGTGGGATCACCTGGTCGAGCGGCGTGTTCAGGCTCGGACCGCCGTAAATCTGTCCGAGCGCGACCTTGTCGATCGCGTATTCGATCGCCTGCCGCACCTTGACCTTGCCCAGCGCGCCCTTATTGCTGGGGCTTTGCATGTTGAAGATCAGGAAGGGGTTGGTGCTGAGACTCGGGTAAATCCCGAGCCGCGGGTCCTTCTGCGCCTTCAGCTGCGGCACCTGAGCCGTCGGCACCGTGGTGTCCCATTCCAGGTCTTGGGTGTTGGCCGCGATCTGCTGCTGTACGGCATTCTCGTCCGGGCCGAGCGTCACCTGGATGTGGTCGACGTACTGGTGACGGACCGAATCGCTCGCTTGGCTCCAGGAGGGGTTCTTGTCCAGCATATAGGACTGGTTCGGCACGTACTTGGCGATCGTGTAGGGCCCGTCGGAGATCGTGTGCTGGCGGAATCCCGCGGAGTCCGGCAGGTAGTCGAGGTATTCCTTCGGCGTCGGCGAGCTGAAGGACAACGCAAGAATGTTGACGAAATCACCGGCCGGCCTGACCAACTCGAACTTGATCGTCGAGTCGTTGACCGCCTTGATGCCCGCGATGTCGTGCGAGCCGATATAGGACTTGAACGCCGCCACGGTCGGTGACACTTTGGCAAAGGGCTTGCAATAGGTGTCCATGCCGACGATGACACCTTCGTAATAGCCCGGAGCCCCCACGGAGTTCTGCGTCGGGTTGCACAGCCGCTTGAACCCGAGGACGAAGTCGCTCGCCTTCACTGGTCGCGCCGGGCTGGTGTTCCACTTGACGCCGGACCGGATGTGGATGGTGTAGGTCTTGCCGTCGGCGCTGATCCCGCCGTTGCTCTTGGTCGGCATCGCGGTGGCGATATCCGGCACCGGCTCGGTCGCTTTGGTGAGGTCGGTCGAGGCCGGGTAGGTGTAGAGCTGGCGGGCGAACGCGCGCATCAGGCCGGTGGTCACGGTGTAGTAGCCGGCCGCGGTGTCCAGGTGGTCGACGTCGGCGTTGCCGATCAGTTTCAGGGTGCCCCCGGTCTTGACCTTGCCGCCGGAATTCGCATTCGACTGCTGGTTCGCCGGCTTGGAGCTCGGGCCGGCTGCCGGCTGGCTCGATCCGCCGCTTGATTGCGTCGCACCGCTGCTTTGCGACGACTTTGAGCCGCTGCCGCCGCCTCCTCCGCAGGCCGCCGCGACCAGCGCGATCGCCGCCACTGCTGAGGTCACTGCAAGACCTCGATGTCTCGCCACCATCAATCCGCCTCCGTCATCGGTTGGAGCGGGCCCGGACCGCGCACGGATCTGCTGAAGGCAGCATGTCCGCGGCCGAGCGCTTTGGCACAGACGTTACGCACGGATCGGCAAAAAAGACCAGACCCGCCCATCTCGTTGTCAAACGGTTATCGCACCAGCATGGATCACGGCGAGCCGTAAGGCGCGTGGCGCCGCATGACGACGGCGTCGGTGTTGCTGGGCTGGTAATAGCCCGTGCGGATCCCGACCTGGGCGAAGCCGTGCCGTTCGTAGAAGCCGACGCGCGACCGGATTGTCGACTCGCACCTCGAGTAGGCAGCTCGTGACACCACGGGCGTCGGACTCGGCCAGCAGCGCCTGCAGCAGCGGGGCGCCGAGGCCGCCGTACGCCGCGAGCCCGCCGGCCGGGTCGTCGAGCACGACGTAATGCCGCGTGTCGCGCTGCGCCAGCTCGCTCCAGTAGGACCGGGCCGAACACGCCTCGGCCCCGAAGAGTTCGTGCTCCAGCGGCAGCACCGCGGCGATATCCCACCATCGCATCGCCCGCAACCCAGGCGACGTCATTCTGGCTGGACGACATCGCGCGGGGGCACGGCGTCCGGCCGGCGCAGATAGAGCGGCACCAACGCCTCCGACGCGGCACCGCTCCTGATCCGGTCCGCTGCCAGGATCGCCAGCTCTCGGACCCCGGGATAGTCGCCACCGCCGGCGAGAGGGAGCCCGAACGCATCGGCATACTCCCGCGCGCCCGGACCGACCATCGTCCACACCTCGACCGCACCGAGCCGGGCCGCGAGATCACCCGGCGTGGCCACGTCCGGACCCGCCCGCCGGACGCCGTCGTCGTAGACCGCCCAGTAGACCTCCCGCCGGCGCGCGTCGGTCGCGACCAGGACGCCGGCGCCGGCTACCCGGGCACTGATGGCGTCGAGAGAGCACACGGCGTACGTCGGCAGCTCGGCCGTCAGCGCCACCGCCGCCGCGGTCGCCAGACCGACTCGCACCCCGGTGAAGGGACCCGGTCCGACGCCGGCGACCACCGCGGTGAGGTCGGTAACGGCGAGGCCCGCGGCAACCAGCGACGCGGCGATCTGCGGTGCCAGCACCTCGCCGTGGCGGCGGGCCTCGACGACGACACGGGAGTCGATCACCTCCGGCGCACCGCCCACATCCACGACGCCGGTAGCCACGGCCGGTTTGACGTATCGAGAACGAGGACGAACACGCGCCGAGACTACGTTTCGTGGCGGCCTCCTTGTCGCTGCGACCTTGCGCCGATCATCCGGTCGGCGAAGCCGACCAGGCTCGGGCTGACGTCCGGGGACCCGAAGCTGTGGCGCCGGGTCAGCATCCACGCGATGTCGGCGCCGGCCTTGCGGGTGCGCTCGGAGATGGCCGTCGGGTACGCCGCAGGGTCGCCCCGGCGACGTACTGCATCTGCCGGGCCGACCGAGCCGCCGCGGCGCCCAGCAATCCCGTCGACAACCGCCCCGCCGAGGTCGCCACCAGCCCGAGCCCGGCGACCCGCGAGGCGAGCAGATCCGGCCGGTGCTGGGCCAGCGCCAGGATCGTCATCCCACCCATGGAGTGCCCAATCAGCACGATCGGACCGGCCCCGCCGACGGTGTCGATGACCGCGCCGAGGTCGGCGCCGAGCTGCCCGATCGTCGCGTGCGCCGCCGCGCCACGGGCGGACCGGTCGTGCCCACGCTGGTCGTAGAGCACCAGCCGCACTCCTGGCAGCTCGGCCAGCGCCTGTCCCTGAAAGTGCCAGGAGTCCAGGGACAGCGCGAAGCCGTGCACCAGTACGACGGTCACCGGCGCGTCCTTGGGGCCGAGCTCGCAGACGTGCAGCGGTACGCCGTCGGCCGCGACAACCGTGCAGGTCCGGTCGGCCAGCAGGTCGCCGAAGGGCTCATCGGCCCAGCGGTCCGCGCCGGTGTGGATCCGGCCGATCGCATCTCTCGATCGCCACTCCGACTGCAGTGAGGGCGGCGACGCCGCCGATCCCCCTGCCACCAGGATGGAACCCCCGACCCATAACAACGCGCTGGGACTGTAAATTTAGCGGTGTAACTCCTGAGGCTGAAGGAGCCACTGTGACTGATGTGATGACCGATGAGGACCGCCGCTCGGCGGTCGTGGCCGATGCCGGCGCCGCGGCGGCCGAGATGGACGAGCTGGACGAGCAG
>JBBSHJ010000014.1:0-45507 GCA_038253135.1 Mycobacteriales bacterium
CGCGTTGCTTCGCAAGCCCGATGCGCTGCGGGTCGAGCTCCCGCTGAAATACGTGGGCTTCGACATCCCGACCGACTTCGTCGTCGGCTACGGGCTCGATTATGCGGAGCGGTATCGCCAGCTGCCCTATATCGGTCGGCTCAAGCGTGACGTCTATACCTGAGTTCTATTTGGCCTGAGTCTTATTTCGGGTCTGACGGCCACGGATCGCGCACGAAGACAAAGGTCCTGATCTCCAGTGCGGCCGGTACGCCGTGTGGATCGCGCCTGACGTGCAGCGTTTCGCCGATCTGCTCGCCCGCGACGCACCGCCAGGAATCCGCCTCCTCGCCCGCGACGAAGAGCCATGCGCCATCGTCCTCGGACATGTCGCCAGACTCGACGAGGACCAGCTCGCCGCCCCGCCAACCGGCCGTGAGCGACATGCCCACCCACCACCAGGTGCCGAGGATTCCCGTGACCTCGGAGGGAGCCGGTGAGCACTCGCTGAGGTAACGCACGCCTGCACCGTCCCGGGGCGGGTCCCATCTGGCCGCGACGCCAACCGCATGTCGATCAACCTTCCCGGATGCGCACCGGTGTCTCAATGAGCTCGGTAACCCTCCGACGCGCGTCTGCTGCCGTTCCAGCCAAGCAGTCCCGGAGCGCTGCCGGTCGTAGGTCAACGCCATTGAGTCTGTCCAACTCGAGCCAGGTCGGTCGGTGACTCCCGCCCGCCGAGGAGACCGAGCTTGACATCTCCGGCCCAGTTCCGGTTCCGAAGCGGCCGCCGATGATGGCCGCGCCGAAGTAGTGCTGCTCGCTGTCCTTGAAAGTGACGACGGCAGTGAGCCCGGTAAGTCGTAGGTGCAGACCGAGCTCCTCGAATCCCTCCCGAACGGCGGCGGCTTGGGGTGTTTCACCAGCTTCGCAACCACCTCCCGGGAACAGGAAATATGTCGTGCCTGCCCGGCGACGCTCGATCACCGCGAGCCTTCCGCGATGGATCAACACAATTCCGCCACGGATTCGACGGCCCGCAGGGCCGGTAGCGTGGCTCACTGTACCTCCGGGCACTGTGTCTTGGACGCCTGCTTCCCAGCTCTGCCGACCGAGCCTAGCGCTCGGCGATGCCGCGAATGGCGCGGGTTTCGGGCCGGTCATCGTCGACCGCAGCCGGCCGTAGCGCCAGATGGCGGGAGACTTACGGGATGGCCAAGGTCGATGCGGACAATCGATTGATGGGTCGTGCGCTGGTATCGGTTCGATCCCGAACGCCGTCATGTCACGGTGGCGGCGCCCGACAACGAGGCAGAGTCCCAGCGCACGATCGACACGCTCACCGCCACCCCCTGCGCGAACGCAACGCGGCAGGCCGAGCAGAGGGCATCGAGAGCATCAGTGGTGTTTGCCTCCCACCGGGCGCGTCAGGAGGTGCAGCGGCGGCGGGTCGGCGCCGTCGGCGTACGCGACGTCGGCAGGCAGCGGCTTTACCGGCTCAACGGGCCGGCCCTGAAACCTATATACGACTGGTTACGCCGTTACGAGCGGACGTGGTCGGAGCGCTTCGACCAACTCGACTTGGTGCTGGAAGACCTGAGGAACGAGGAGGAACGGGGCGATGGCGACGAATAGCGGCGCGGCAACGGTGACGCTGCCAACCGATGACCAGATCCTGATCACGCGGGATTTCGATGCGCCCAAGCATCTGATCTACCAGGCGTGGACGTCACCCGAGCTGGTCAAACAATGGTGGAGCGGCCAGCACGGCACGGTCACGCTCGTCGAGATCGATCTGCGGGTCGGCGGCCGGTGGCGCTACGTCATCGGCGGTGACGGCGGCTTCGACCTCGCGTTTCACGGCGAGTTCCGCGAGATCATCCCGAATCAGCACATCGTCTACACCGAGGTTTTCGAGATGCCCGGAGCAGTGCAGTGCAGTGCGACGCCGACGCGGCCGTGGTCACTCTCACGCTCATCGAGACGGACGGCCGCACGCGGCTGACCCTGCGCACGCAGACGAGGACCAAGGAAGTCCGCGACGCGATCATCGGTTCGGGTATGGAGAGCGGAATGCAGGCGCAGATGGATGCACTCGAGCGGACCGCCCGCACGCTTTCTTAAGAGGCGGGCCCGCTCGGGTCGTGGGCATCGGCAACCGCGATCATTTCGCGATGCACGGGGAGTACGTCGTCCGGTAGCGCGTCGGGTGCGAAGAACTCGGCGGCCAGCACCTCGCGCGGATCGAGGTGCCGGTGCCCGCCCACCAGGCGGCCGGAATAACTCACCTCGACGCGGAGCCGGTAGCCCGAGGTAAGGCGCACCAGCTGATCGATCTCGACGCAATAGCCCGTCTCCTCGTGGATCTCCCGCGCGAGACCGTCCTCGAAGCGCTCGGACTTGTGCATCCACCCGCCGGGCAGCGACCAGTCATCGGTCTGGTGGAAGCGGTGCCGCAACAGCAGGACCCGGCCGGCGTCGTCCCGGATCACGCCGACGACGCCGGCCCCGAACTTCGCGTTGCTCAGCCACAGGATCCGCCACTGCATCGGCCCGCTGATCCGCCGCCACAGCCGGGCCGCGGACTCCAGCGTGGTACGACGGCCACTCATGTGCGTGACTCCTCGGTCGCTGCATGCCTCGCTCGTACCGCTGCGATCTTTCTGCTCGGTTTCCTCGGTCGCTGCGCTCGTATGCTGGCCCCTCGTCGATCCGAGCGGGTGCTCGCCCCTCCTTGGCCGACGGGCGCCTGGCGGAACTCGCGGCCCACCCGAGTCCGGACGAGCGGTGGGCAGGACCTCGGCGGACGTCGTACCGTCACCACCGCTCGGCGCCCGCAGGCTCGTAGGGCGTGACAGGTGGGGCGCGAAGGGGTGTGACGCGATCGTGACCGATCGAACGGGACCGGCGGAACGGATGACCGGCATGCTCCGTTGGGCCCAATGAGAGCGGTCCAAAGACCGGTTTAGCTGCGCCTACCATAGTCTCTGGAGCACCTTCGCGGCGCGACCGCGTTCCGGCACGGAACACGGCGTACCCAGATATCCAACTCCCGGGCCGCCGCTGCGGCGCGGGTCGCAACGGGCAGGAGGAACGAGGCAACGAATCCGGTTTGCGTGCGCTCCTGCCAGCGCAGACCCGTGAGCTGCCTCGCCGACACACATGGATCGTAAGCGGATCTTCAAGTCACTGTGGTTCTGGATCCCCATCGTGGTGATCCTGCTGCTCGTCCTGCAGCCCCTGTTGCGGGGCAACGGTGGATATGCGGACGTGTCCACCTCGCAGGTGATGTCGCAGATCGAGAGCGGCAACGCCAAGGAGGTCACCCTCAACGACAAGGGCCAGTCGCTCGAGGTCACGCTGAACAAGCCGGACAAGGACGGGCACGGCAAGCTCAAGACCTCCTACCCGGCCGCGGCCGCTGACGACATCTTCAACGAGCTCAACAAGCAGCAGCAGGCCGGCAAGCTGGGCAAGTACTCGACCACGGTCGGCGGGCAGAGCATCTTCCTGCAGATCCTGATCGCGCTGCTGCCGTTCGTGCTGATCGCCCTGGTCCTCTTCTTCGTGATGAGCCAGATGCAGGGCGGCGGCAATCGCGTGATGAACTTCGGCAAGTCCAAGGCCAAGCTGGTCAGCAAGGACACCCCGAAGACCACCTTCAGCGATGTCGCCGGCGTCGATGAGGCGATCGAGGAACTGCAGGAGATCAAGGACTTCCTGTCCAACCCGGCCAAGTTCCAGGCCATCGGCGCCAAGATCCCCAAGGGCGTGCTGCTCTACGGCCCGCCCGGGACCGGCAAGACCCTGCTCGCCCGTGCCGTCGCGGGCGAGGCCGGCGTGCCGTTCTACTCGATCTCCGGTTCCGACTTCGTCGAGATGTTCGTCGGCGTCGGCGCCTCCCGCGTCCGCGACCTGTTCGAGCAGGCGAAGACCAACGCGCCGGCGATCATCTTCGTCGACGAGATCGACGCTGTCGGGCGGCACCGCGGCGCCGGCCTCGGCGGCGGGCACGACGAGCGCGAGCAGACCCTCAACCAGTTGCTGGTCGAGATGGACGGATTCGACGTCAAGGGCGGCGTCATCCTGATCGCGGCCACCAACCGGCCCGACATCCTCGACCCGGCGCTGCTGCGGCCCGGTCGCTTCGACCGCCAGATCGCCGTCGATCGGCCCGATCTCGCGGGGCGCAAGCAGATCCTGCGGGTGCACGCGAAGGGCAAGCCGATGGCCGCCGACGTCAACCTTGACGACATCGCCCGCCGGACTCCGGGCTTCACCGGTGCCGATCTGGCCAACGTCATCAACGAGGGTGCGCTGCTGACCGCGCGGGCCAACCAGACCCGTATCTCCGGAGAGATGCTCGAGGAAGCGATCGACCGCGTCGTTCTCGGTCCCGAGCGCAAGAACCGCATCATCTCCGACAAGGAGAAGCAGATGACGGCGTACCACGAGGGTGGACACGCGCTGGTCGGTTGGGCGCTGCCCAACGCCGACCCGGTGCACAAGGTGACCATCCTGTCCCGCGGCCGCACCGGTGGGCACACGCTCCCGCTGCCGACCGAGGACCGCTACACGCTGGCACGGTCGGAGATGATCGACCAGCTGGCGTTCGCGCTGGGCGGCCGGGCGGCGGAGGAGCTCGTCTTTCACGAGCCGACGACCGGCGCCTCCAACGACATCGAGAAGGCCACGCAGATCGCTCGGTCCATGGTCACCGACTACGGCATGAGCACCCGGCTCGGGGCGGTCAAGTACGGCACCTCTGACTCCGAGCCGTTCCTGGGCCGCGACTACGGCCACCAGCGTGACTACTCCGACGAGATCGCCTCCGAGATCGACGAGGAAGTCCGGTCGATGATCGAGGGCGCCAACGACGAGGCCTGGGAGATCCTGGTTCAGCATCGGGGCGTGCTTGACTCCATGGTGCTCGAGCTGATCGAAAGGGAAACGCTCGACAAGGACGACATCGCCCGCATCTGCGCGCCGGTGCAGAAGCGGCCTCCGCACAGCGTCTACACCGGGTTCGGCAAGCGGACACCGTCGGACCGTCCGCCGATCCAGATCCCGGAGCACCTGACCGCGGCCGGCCTGCGGGCCAAGGCGGAGCGGGAGCGTGGATCGGCGCAGCGGGCACAGGCGACCAGCCAGAGCATGAGCGGCACCCTCGTCGCGGGGCAACAGCCGGTCGGCGGGGGCGTCGCACCGGACAGCACCAGCGGGTACGCCGCCGGCAACGGCGCGCCGTCCGGCAACGGCGTACCGCCGGCCGGCCAGCGGCGGCCCCAGCCATATCCCGAGCAGCCATATCCGGAGCAGCCGCCGGCCGCCCACCCGTCGCCCTACCCGCCGCCGGACGCGACCGGTCCCGACGCAAAGGGCCCCGACTCGGGCAGCCCGGACCAGACCGGCGCGGACCCGACCACAGTGGACGGGCCCGGAGCAGGCGGCGGCACCGCCGCCGGAGCGAACCAAGGCGATGCGGACCGACCCCGCCCCTACGGCACCGTGGACGGAAACCCCGGCGGCACCAGCGGCACCGGGGGGGACGGCGAGCACAATGACGGGGCGACTGGCGACCGGCGCGAGGAGCGGTGACCCACACCAAGCCGTGGGCGGACGGCATTGATCTGGCGCGGGTGGCCAGGGCCGTCCGGGAGCTGCTCATCGCCGTCGGGGAAGACCCGGACCGCGAGGGCCTGCAACGCACCCCCGATCGGGTGGCCCGCTCCTACGCCGAGCAGTTCGCCGGTCTCTACCGCGACCCGGCCGACGTGCTCGAGACCGTCTTCGACGAGGGCCATGAGGAAATGGTCATCGTGAAGGACATCGAGCTGTACTCGACCTGCGAGCACCATCTGGTGCCGTTCCACGGCGTCGCCCATGTCGGGTATATCCCCAACCCCAGCGGGCAGATCACCGGACTGTCCAAGCTGGCCCGCATGGTCGACCTCTACGCCAAGCGACCGCAGGTGCAGGAACGCCTCACCACCCAGATCGCGGACGCCCTCGTCGGGCGGCTCAATCCGCGGGGCGTCATCGTGGTGGTCGAGGCCGAGCACCTGTGCATGAGCATGCGCGGCGTGCGCAAGCCGTCCGCGCGCACCGTGACCAGCGCCGTGCGGGGCGCCTTCCAGAACTCGCCGTCGACCCGCGCCGAGGCGATGAGCCTGATCCTGAGGCGATGACACCTACCGGGACACCTACCGGGACACCTACCGGGACACCTACCGGAACACCTACCGGGACACCGGCCGGCGAGCCGGTGATACCCGATCCCGCGGGCGAGGGCGTCCTGCCGGTGCAGGGCAGGAGTGGGCGTGCGGTGATCTTCGGTGTCCTCAACGTGACGCCGGATTCCTTCTCCGACGGCGGCCGGTACGTCGACCCGGACGACGCCGTGCGGCACGGGCTGCGGCTGCGGGCCGAGGGCGCCGACGTCGTCGACGTGGGCGGGGAGTCGACCCGGCCAGGGGCGGGACGGGTGGACCCGGCACAGGAGATCCGCCGGGTCGAGCCGGTGCTGTCGCGGCTGGCCGCGCACGGCGTACCGCTCTCGATCGACACCACCCGCTCGGCGGTCGCCTCCGCCGCCCTCACGGCCGGTGCGTGCATTGTCAACGACGTCAGCGGGGGATTGGCCGACCCCGACATGATGCGGGTCATCGCGGACGCCGGCTGCCCGTGCGTCTTGATGCACTGGCGCGGGACCAGCGACCGGATGAACGAGCTGGCGGTCTACGACGACGTGGTCACCGACGTGCGTACCGAGCTCGGCCGCCAGGTGGACGCGGCGCTCGCGGCCGGCATCGCCGCCGACCGGATCGTGCTCGATCCCGGCCTCGGTTTCGCCAAGACCGCCGCACACAACTGGGCGCTCCTTGCGCACCTGGAATCGCTTGTGTCCTTGGGCTTGCCCGTGCTCGTCGGCGCTTCGCGCAAGGCCTTCCTCGGCCGGCTGCTGACCGCGCCCGACGGCGAGCCTCGCCCGGCGTCCGGCCGCGAGGCAGCCACCGTCGCCTGCGCCGTCCTCGCCGTCGAGCGCGGCGCGTGGGGGCTCAGGGTGCACGACGTGCAGTCGACGGCCGACGCGCTCGCCTGTGTCGCGGCGATATCGCGAGCCAGCTCATGACCGATCGGATCACCCTTGCGGGTCTGCGGGTCCGCGGGCGGCACGGCGTCTTCGAGCATGAGCGTCGGGACGGCCAGGAGTTCGTCGTCGACGTGACCCTCGACGTGGATCTGCGGGTGCCGGCCGCGACGGACCGGCTCACGGACACGATCGATTACGGCAGCCTGGCCGACCGCGTCGCCGAGATCGTCGCGGGCGAGCCGATGAACCTCATCGAGTCGGTCGCCGCGCGGCTGGTGCAGGAGTGCCTGCGCGACTACAGGGTCGAGGCGGCCGAGGTCACGCTGCACAAGCCCAATGCGCCGATCCCGCACGCCTTCGGCGACGTCAGCGTCACGCTGCGCCGCGCCCGGGTCGCGCCATGAGAGCAGTCATCTCGATCGGGTCGAACCTCGGCGACCGGCTCGGCTACCTCCGGTCGGCCGTCAGCGGGCTGCCCGGCGTGCGCGCAGTCTCGCCGGTGTATGAGACGGCCCCGTGGGGCGGGGTGGATCAGGATGACTTCCTCAACGCGGTCGTGCTCGCCGACACCGAGCTCGATCCAAAGGAGTGGCTCGTGCTGGCGCATCGGCTGGAGGACGCGGCCGGCCGGGAGCGCTCGGTCCGCTGGGGCCCGCGCACGCTCGACGTGGATCTCGTTGACATCGAGGGAGTACGGCGGGCCACCGACGATTTGACGCTGCCGCATCCGCGGGCGGCGGAACGAGCGTTCGTGCTCGTGCCGTGGCTGGACGTCGAGCCGAATGCGGTCCTGCCCGGTCACGGCCCGGTCGATGCCCTGGCCGCCACGCTCGACACGGGTGTGGTGCGGCGGACGGATCTGGTGGCGGCACGGTGAAGCCCACCCGCAAGACCGACCTGCTGTTGCTCGCGGTCGGTGTCGGCGTCTGTGCGTGGCTGATCTTCCGGGCGGCGTACGACCAGTTCCCGACGCTGCGATTGTTCGTGCCGGTGACGCTGGCCGCCCTGGCGGTGATCGAGACGGTGGTCGCGTTCCAGCTGCGGGCCCGGAACGAGCACCGCCGCGGTGCCGTGGTGCTCGAGCCGCTGGTGGCGGCGCGGGCGGTCGCGCTGGCCAAGGCGAGCTCGATCGTCGGCGCGATCTTCGCCGGCATCTGGGGCGGCCTGCTGACCTACGTCGTACCCAGGCGGGACACGGTCACGGCGGCCCGATCCGACACCACCGTCGCCATCGTGGGCGTGGTCTCGTCGGCGCTGCTGGTGCTCGCCGCGCTGTGGCTGGAGCACTGCTGCCGCACCCCCGAGCGGGATGACGACGACGAGATCCCGCCGGCCCCGTCGGATTACGACCTCAGACCACCGCGCAACGGCTGATCGACCACCGGCTACGCGAGGTGTGCCAGCCCGCTCACGCCTGCCTGGTCGAGGGTGAATCGAACCTGCAGCGGCTGCGGCTGGCCGTCGACATCGGCCGCGCCCGAGACCGACACACCGCCGTCGGCGGACCCTGCGACCACGACGTCGTGCCGCATGTTGAAGGTGGTCACCACCCCGCCGCCGACGCTGTCGTGCCGCATGTTGTGCGGCTGCACCCCGCCGCTGGTCTTCACGTGGGTCGCGATCTGGCCCATCGTCGCCTTGGCGACCGAGAAGGCGACGGTCGAGCCGTCGTCGACGCCGCCGGTGATGACCACCCGCTCACCCGAGTGCCGGCCCGTGATGTCGTGCCGCATATTGAAGGTTTGCATTGTCGTTCCCCTCGAGAAGGTGATCCGGATTCGGTCAGATGGTGATGAGCCGCTTGCGGACGGCGTACGCCGCCGCCTCGGCCCGGGTGCGGACGCCGAGCTTGGCGAGCACGTTGGAGACGTGCACGCCGACGGTGCGGGGGCTGACGAACAACCGCTCCGCGATGTCGCGGTTGGACAGCCCGGCGGCGAGCTCGGTCAGGACCTGCAGCTCCCGCGCGGTCAGTCCCTCGGTGCCGCCCGCCTGGTCGGCCGGCCGCCCCGGCGCCCGCAACGAGACGCGTCCGCGCAGCGCGGTCATCTCCGCCAGCACGACCAGTGGTGCGGCGCCCAAGTCCGCGGCGGCCCGATGCGCCGCGCGCAGCGCCGTCTCGGCCGCACTGGCGCTGCGCGCCACAAGGTGCGCCTCCGCGGCGCGGATCTGGCTGTACGCCTGCCCGCGGGGCCGACCGAGCGCGGCCCACGCCTCGGAGGCCGCCTGCCAGCGGCCCGCGTCGGACCGGCGCAGGCAGCGGGAGTACTCCGCCTCCGCCGTTGCGCCGTAGGCCGCGATCTCGGGCGATCGGGTGCCCGTCGCGATCGAACGCGCCGCGCTGACCCGCTCCTCGGCCCGCGCCGACGCGGTCGACGCCGCGGGAGAGCGGTGCCCCGCCCATCGCTCCTCCTCGGCCCGCGCGGCCTCGATCTGCAGATCGGTCACCGCGATGCGGATCCCCAATCGAGGCGCATCATCGCTGACGACGAGGGCGGAGTCGATCGCCGCCGTCGCGGCCCCCAGATCGCCGCCGGCCAGCGCGAGCGTCGCGGCCGCCAGGTGCAGGTCCGCGAGGATCTCGGCGGCCGGGCTGCTCTCGGCGAGCGCCCAGGCGATGTCCAGCTGTTCATGCGCCTCCAGGACGTTGCCGCGGGCGGACTCGAGCTCGGCTCTCGACAGCGCGAGGTGCAATGCCTGACCGGTGGGCATGCCGTCGGCGACCGCACGGTCATACAGCGCGACCGCCTCGGCCCAGCGGCCGGACAGCCGCAGCAGCACCATGGTGTTGCTGGTCAGCGCCGCGCCGGCGGCTGCCTGCAGGCCGTGCTGGTTGATCGTCTGCAGGCCGTGCACGGCGATGTCGCACGCCTCGGCGGTCCGCCCCGCCATCAGCAGCGCGTAGCAGAGGTTGGAGTCGGCGCGGCGCAGATCGTCCAGGTCGCCGTACTCGTGCACCTGCTCCCAGCCCAGCTGCAGCGTCTTGACGCCCTCGTCCATCGAGCCGAGGGTGACCATGCTCATGCCGACGGCGGTCCGCGCCCGTCCGGCTTCGAGATCGGAGCCGGCGCGCTCCGCCAGCTCGATCGCATCCTTCCCACGGACAAGCGCCTCGTCGTACCGGCCGGTCTGCATCATCAGCCGCGCGGTCGACGCGGCGGCCCGCGCGGCGACCGGGTCGGGCGTGCCCTCGGTCAGGCTGGTGGCGCGACGGAACGAACGCTCGGCCGCGGCCATCTCGCCGATCTCGACCAGATAGCGGCCGGCGCGTTCACACATCGCCGCCTCCGCTACCGGATCAGCCGCCGCCGCCGCCGCCCGCTGCGCGAGCCGCACAGCGCTCGAGAGCGCGTCGGCCCACCGGGCGGCAGCCGCCGCGTCGCTCAACAGCTCGGCGGGACCGGCGAGGGAGGCGTTGGCGAAGAGCGTGGCCATCGTCTCGTCCGGCACGTCCTCGGCGAGCGCGGCATCGAAGATCTCGACCGCCCGCTCGTAGAGTCGCCAGGCCTCGGCGTACGCGTAGATCTCGGCCGACAACCGCCCGGCAAGTACGGCGGCCACGAAGGCGGCCAGCCGGTCGCCGCTGGCGTGCACGTGCGAGGCCCACTCGGCGGAGCGCCCGGCTCCGGACCGCGTGCCCGGCGTCGCCCCCATCGCGGCCCCGAGGGCGGCGTGCAGCCGGCGCGCCTCGCCGGGCATCAGCCGGTCGAGCACCGCCTCGCGGGCCAGCACCTGGCGGAAGGCGTATTCCTCCCGGCCCCGATCGACGGCGAGCAGGCCGCAGTCGACGGCCTGCCGGATCCCGGACAGCAGGTCGTCGTCGGACAGGTCGGCCGCGGCGGCGAGCAGGTCGTGCGAGATCGGGCGCGCCGCGACCGCGATGAGCCGCACGAGATACTCGGCCGCGGGCTCGAGGTTGCGGGCGCGCGCCAGCAGGACGTCGCGCAACCGCACCGGTACGCCGCCCCGCTCGGCGGCGGCCAGGAGTTCCTCCGCGATGAAGGGATTGCCCTGCGAGCGCGCGAGCAGCTCGCTCAGGTCGGCCTGGGTGAGGTCGCGTCCCAGACGGGCGGTGGCCAGGGCCGAAAGCCCGTCCGACCCGAGTCGCGGCACATCGATCTGCTCCACCCGCCGCGAGCGGCCGAACGTGTCCAGCAGCTGGCGCAGGCCATCGCCGTGATCCCACTCCTCGCTGCGGAACGTCACGACCAGCCGGGCGCCGAGGCTGAGATTGCGGACCAGAAACGCGATGAGATCGAGCGTGTCCTGATCGGCCCAGTGCAGGTCCTCGATCAGCAGCACGGTCGGTGTGCGGGCCGCGCTGATCCGCTCGATCAGATCCACGATCCTGGAGTGGAATTCGGCCCGGTCCCGCATCGGCGTACCGGTGCCACCGACGAAGACGTCGATGTCCGCGGCGATGTCCGACTGCGCCCGGGTCAGCTCGTCGGAGCGAAACGCCCTCAGCGCTTCGGCGATGGGGGCGAAGGGAATCGGCTCGCCGCCGACATTTATGCAGGCGCCGGAAAGTACGACGCCGCCGCGCAACCGCACGCTGTCCGCCCAGCATTCGATCATCCTGGTCTTGCCGATTCCGGCCTCGCCGGAAATGGCAACCACCATGGGACGCTCGGACTGATCGATCGCCGCGTCGAGGGCGCGGAGTTCGACACTGCGGCCGACCAGCGGAGTCGGCGGAGATGCTGCCACGCCGTCGAGTATCGTCACCCGTTCGGCCGATGCCAATAGGGCCGATGCCAATAAGGAAGTGGCCGATGCCTTGCCGGACCGCGCGATCCGCCCGGCCAGGCTCGGGTGGCCGGGCATTCCGGGAGCGGGCGACGCGACGACCCCTCGAGCGACGTCGCGTCCCCGCACCCCCCGGAATGGGGTGTTCCCCCGGACCGCACCCCCCGAGTAGTTCCCCCGCGGTCCGGCAGAGCCCCCGCTCCTGCCGGCCCCGAGGTTTTCTTTATTTCCGAAGATCCCCATGTCGCGAAGACCTCCGTTCCCCGCCCGATGCCGACCGTGATCGGCGGTGAGACCTGACGCCCCCGATTTCCCTGATCGCCAGGTCTCTCCGGGCTGCCGGTGGCACCGATCGGGGCCCGCGTCCGCGGAAGGAGTGCGTCGGCGCTTTCAGCAACCGTCCCGTCGGTGTGACCGTGCTGAGGAGCACTATGGCGTGCGTCGGCGGCCCGGCGGATCCGTCACGTGACCTATGTTGACATGCAGAACCTCAGATATGCCGCAAATCGGACAGACACGGACGTCGTACCTCACCGGCGAAGCCGCCACGGCGCCATCTTGTGCCGGCCAACCTGTCAATGTGGCGGCGTTGTCAGCCGGTCTGGCCAAGACGCAGCGGGCCAGGCGGAATGGGATCAAAGGCGAGCGGGATCCGGCCGAGCGGGTCAGACGGCGCCGGCGGTTTCCGGGGCGGCGTTCTCGACCGACCGGCGCAGTGCCGCGTGCAGGGACTCGGGAGTGAGTACGCCGGCCAGTCGGCCGCCGTCGAGCACGGCGACCCACCCCGCGTCCTCCTGCAACATGACGGAGAAGGCCGTCTTCAGCGAGGTGCTGGCCTCGATCGACGCGCTCATCCGCCGGACGCTCGAGGCCACGTCGCCGGTGCGGGTCTCCGCGCGCTCGCGGGACACCCAGCCGTGCAGCTCGCCGTCGGCGCCGACGGCCAGGGCCCAACGGGCGCCGGCCCTGGCCATGACCTCGCGGGCCTCGGCGAGCGGCTGGTCGGGGCGCACCGTCGGCGGATGCTCGAGATCCTCGGCCGCGATCGGCGTGACGGCGAGCCGCTTGAGCCCGCGATCGGCGCCGACGAAGTCGGCGACGAAGTCGTTGGCCGGCGTACCCAGGATGTCCCCTGGAGCGGCGTACTGCTCGACCTTGCCGCCCTGGGAGAGCACGGCGATGCGGTCGCCGAGGCGCACGGCTTCCTCGACGTCATGGGTGACGAAGACGATCGTCTTGCGCACTTCCTCCTGCAGCCGCAGGAATTCGGACTGCAGCCGATCGCGCGCGATCGGGTCGACCGCGCCGAACGGCTCGTCCATCAGCAGGACTGGTGGATCGGCCGCGAGCGCGCGGGCCACGCCGACGCGCTGGCGTTGCCCGCCCGAGAGCTGATGCGGGTAACGGCGGGCGAAGGTCGCGGCATCGAGCCCGACCAGCTCGAGCAGCTCCTCGGCGCGCGCGTGTCCGCGGGCCTTGTCCCAGCCGAGCAGCCGGGGCACGGTCATGACGTTGTCGATGATGCGCTGGTGCGGGAAGAGGCCCACCTGCTGGATCACGTAGCCGATCCGCCGTCGCAGCTTCACCGGGTCGATCCGGGTGACATCCTCGCCTTCGAGCAGGATGCGACCCGACGTGGGCTCGATCAGCCGGTTGATCATCTTCAGCGTCGTCGTCTTGCCGCACCCGGACGGGCCGACGAGCATGACCAGCTCACCGGTCGGGATGGACAGCGACAGCGAGTCGACGGCGCTCGTGCCGTCGCGATAGTGCTTGCTCAGCGCGTCGAGCTCGATGGCCGTCCCGGGCACTGCGGGCATGGCGGGGCCGGCGGGGTCGGTGGTCGATATGCCGGGCTCTGTGGGCGGGGCAGGCATTGAGTCCGCGGATTCGGTACCGTCCCGGGTCATGGCTCCTGCTCTCGCGGCAGACGACGGGCCCCTGCTGTGCCCTCCCTCGACGTGGTTCTGCGGCAAGTACATCACGAACCGCGGCGCCGACATCAAGCTCGCGTTGCAGGAGCACATCTCGCTCGCCCTCGGCGGCGTCGCCCTCGGATTGGTGCTGTCCTTCGGGCTCGCCCTGCTGGCCCGGCGATCGCAGGTGCTGCGCAATGTGATCCTTGGCGGATCGACGCTGCTCTACACGATCCCGTCCCTCGCCTTGCTGGCGATCCTGGTGCCGCTGATCGGGCTGAGCAAGAGTCAGTACGCCGTGCTGTTCGGCATCGCGATCTACTCGCTCGTCGTACTGGTGCGGGCCTTTGTCACCGGCCTGGCCGGCGTACCGGACGAGGTCACGGAGGCTGCCCGCGGGATGGGCTTCGGCACCGTGCGCATGCTGTTGCGGGTCGAGTTGCCGCTCGCGTTGCCGACGATCATGGCCGGGCTGCGGGTCGCCACGGTCTCAGGCATCGCGCTGGTCACGCTCGGCGTCGTCGTCGACCACGGTGGCCTCGGCAACCTGCTCGACGAGGCCACCACGCACGGCTACAAGTTCGAGGCGCTCACGGCGTCCGTGCTGTGCGTCGTGCTCGCCGTCGTGGCCGACGTCGTGCTGCTCCTGATGCAGAAACTCATCACCCCCTGGCGTCGCGGGAGGGCAGCGCGGTGAGCCTTTTCAGCGAGATCGGTAGCTGGCTGTCGGATGGCACCAATTGGCACGGAGCGGCGGGAATCCCGCACCGCCTGGCGATCCACCTCGAGTACAGCGCCATCTCCGTGGCCATCGCCTGTGCGATCGCCCTACCGGTCGGGCTCTGGTTGGGGCACGTCGGCAAGGGCGGCGCGGTCGCGATCAACATCTCCAACGTCGGCCGGGCCATCCCGACCTACGCCCTGCTGGTGTTGCTCTTCGTCGGGATCGGCGCGCAGCACCGGGTGGCCGAGACGATCGTCGCCCTCGCCGCCTTCGGGCTCCCGCCGCTGCTGACCAACACCTACACCGGCGTGCGCGAGGTCGACCCGGAGGTGCGGGAGGCGGCGCGGGGAATGGGCATGTCCGGCGGCCAAGTCCTGCGGCGGGTGGAGATTCCGCTGGCCATGCCGCTGATCCTCGACGGGCTGCGGATCGCGGTGGTGCAGGTGGTCGCCACCATGACGGTCGCGGCGCTGATCGGGGTCGAGGGCCTGGGCCGGTTCGTCGTCGACGGCTTCACCAACAGCGATCCCGGGCAGTACGGCGGCGGCGCGGTCGTCGTCGGTGTCCTGGCGCTGGCGCTCGAGGGCATCTTCGTGTTGCTGCAACGAGTCGTCGATCCCGTCGCGCGCAGCCGGCGCGACCGGCGGCGGGTCGGCACGGCGACCAGCGAAATCCGCGCGGCCGAAACCAGCTGACGCCGCGGCGGCCGTTCCGGGGTGCGGCCCCGCGGGTCGGCCGTAGTCGCCCTGGTCTGACGCCTGATCGTGGCCCATTGCGGTTGACCTGTCGGACCCCCTGCGTACCGTGGGTACTCACAGCGGGACGAGCACTGTCGGCGCCCGCCCAGACACGCGCACCTAGCGGTGCGGGACACAGAAGGCGAGAGCCCACTATGCGTCGTGGACGCGTCATTGTCGTGCTGATCGCGTTGCTCGGGATCGTTGCCGCCTGCGGCGGTACGTCGAAGAGCAAGGGCAGCAGCGGGCCCGACCTGAGCAAGGGCGAAAAGGGACCGATCACGGTCGCCAACGCCGGCTTCACCGAGAGCGAAGTGGTCTCCTACCTTTACGCCGACGTGCTCAACAAGATCGGCTACAAGGTCAACGTGCAGAAGGTCTCCGCGAGTGAGGTCTTCCAGAAGTCTCTGGAGAGCGGCGACGTCACGGTCGTGCCGGAGTACGCCGCTACCTATGCCGACCAGCTCAACAAGATCGTCCACGGTCCCAAGGCGCCGTCGGTCGCCTCGCCCGATCTCGCCGCCACGATGGCCAAGCTCACGCCGCTGGCCAAGAAGCGCAAGCTGACGGTCCTGGAGCCGTCCAAGGCGGTCGACCAGAACGCTTTCGCCGTTGCGAAGAAGTTCGCCGACGCCAACAAACTCAAGACGCTGACCGACCTCGGCAAGCTCGGCAAGCCGCTCAAGCTCGCCGCCGGACCCGAGTGTGCGACCCGGCCGTTCTGCGTCCCCGGGCTGAAGAAGACCTACGGCATCACGATCACCAAGGTCGATCCGCTCGGCGTGGACACAGCGGCGTCGAAGTCGGCGGTCAAGGACGGCACCGACGACCTCGCGCTGGTCCTGACGACCGACGCGACCGTCGGCGACTCCGGTCTTGTCGTGCTCACCGATGACAAGAAGCTGCAGAACGCGGACTACCTCGTGCCGGTCGCCAACACGGCGAAGCTCACACCGGCGATGACGACCGCCCTCAACAAGCTGTCCGCGGTCATGACCACCGACGACCTCGCGCAGATGAACAAGAAGGTCGACGCGGGCCAGCAGAAGGCACCCGATGTCGCCGCGGCCTACCTGAAGGACAAGGGCCTGCTCTAGTGGACGCGCCGTGAGCCGACCGCTGGTGATCGGTCACCGCGGCAGCTCGCTGCGGCACGCCGAGAACACCATTGCGGCTTTCTCGGGCGCGCTCGCCGAGGGCGCTGACGGGGTTGAGCTCGACGTACGACGGGCGGCCGACGATGCGTTGGCGGTGCATCACGACGAGGCGCTGCCCGACGGCCGGGAGATCGCGGTGTTGGGCCGTGCCGAGCTGCCGGCCGGCGTACCCGAGCTCGCGGCCGTCCTCGACGCGTGCGCCGGCGCGCTGGTCAACATCGAGATCAAGTCCGCCGGGACGCCCGGCGAAGTCCGCCTGGCCGACGACGTGGTGGCGTTGGTGCACGAGCGGGCCGGGGACGACGTGCTCATCTCGTCCTTCGATCCGCAGGTCCTCGACCGGGTGCGGGAGCTCGATCCCGTGGTGCGGCGAGCATTCCTCAGTGTCTCCATCGCGCCGGAGACGCTGCGGGCGCGCGCCGCAGCCGGCGACGTCGCCGTGCATCCGCACGAGCGGAGCGTCGACGCCGGTCTCGTCGAGACCGCGCATGGGCTCGGCCTGCGCGTCCATGCGTGGACCGTCAACGATCCTGACCGCATCCGGAGGCTGGCCGGCCTCGGTGTCGACGCCGTCATCACCGATGACCCGACCGGCGCCTTGGCCGCGCTCGGGCCACGGCCGGGCTAGATGACCCGCGGCAGCCCGAAGCTCTCGGAGAGCGCAGGCTCGAGGAAGGCCGCGATCTCGGATACCGCGCCGTCGGCGATGCTCAGCACCTGGATGCTGTGCGCCGCATATGCGCCGGAGTCGTCGTGGCCGTACGTCGCGACAGCGGGCTGCCCGTTGGCCGCGATCGGAACCATGCGGCGGAAGGTGCCGGGCCGCACGTGGGCCGAGAAGAACTCCATGACCTCCTCGCGGCCCCGGAACCAGACCGGTACCGGCGGCATCTGCAACGTGACGTCCTCGCAACAACTGCACCACGGCCCCGAGGTCGGCGGCCTCGAATGCTGCGACGTACCGCTCGACGAGCCGGCGGATCTCATCGGCGTCGGGTCCGACCCGGACGGGCCGATCACAAGTACCGACTCGCCTCGCGCACCGAACTCATCGGTCACCGCACCGATGAGTCCTCGACCGCCGGACTCGCGCCGGCGCGTAGGTATGCTCGCGTTCGACCGTCCGGTACCACTCGACGATGGACTGGAACGACACCGATGAGCCTTCGCGCGCGCCGCGATGTGGGTCCGTGAGCCCGCAGCGCAATCCGGCCGACCGGCCCGGCCGGTTGGCCGTTGGCGTTGTGGGTGCCGGCCGGGTCGGCAGCGTGCTGGGTGCCGCCCTGGTTCGCGCCGGCCACCGGGTCGTGGCCGTCTCGGCCGTCTCGCACGCGTCGGTACGCCGTGCGCAGCGGCACCTCCCGCTGGCTCCGATCCGGTCGGTCGACGCGGTCGTGGCGGCCGCGGACCTGGTGCTGCTCACGGTGCCCGACGACGCGCTGGCCCCGGTGGTCGAGGGTCTGGCCGAGACCGACGGCTGGCGCCGGGGGCAGCTCGTCGTCCACACCTCCGGTGCCTACGGCATCGGCGTCCTCGAACCCGCCGTGCGCCATGGCGCCCTGCCGCTCGCGCTGCACCCGGCGATGACATTCGCCGGCCGACCGGAGGACGGCGCGCGGCTCGCGGGCGCCCCGTTCGGCGTCACCGCACCCGACCAGTTGCGGCCGGTCGCCGAGTCGCTCGTCGTCGAAATGGGCGGCGAACCGTTCTGGATAGAAGAGTCCGCCCGCCCGCTCTACCACGCCGCGCTCACCGTCAGCGCCAATCACCTGGTCACCCTGGTGACCGAATCCGCCGATCTCTTGCGCAAGGCCGGGGTTGTCGAGCCGGCTAAAGTCATCGGACCGCTCTTGCAGGCGTCGCTGGACAATGCTCTTCGCCAGGGCGACGCCGGCCTGACCGGCCCGGTGTCCCGGGGCGACGCCCGCACCGTCGCGGCCCACCTGGAGACCCTCGATCGCTATGCGCCGCAGTCGGTTCCGGCCTACATCGCCATGGCGCGGTTGACCGCCGACCGTGCGCTGGCGGCGGGCCGGCTGGCGCCCGAACGTGCCGAGAGCCTGCTGGGCGTGCTCGCCGATCCGCAGCGTGGCGGCTCGGCGTGACCGGGGCGGCCGTATGCTGACCGGGCTGACCGGGCTGCCGATCGCGACGACCCGGGAGCAGTTGCGGGCGGAGCTGGCCGCGGCGCCCGCCCGCACGGCCGTGGTGATGACCATGGGTGCGATGCACGAGGGCCACGCCAGCCTGCTCCGTGCCGCCCGCGCCTGCGCCGACTTCGTGATCGCGACGGTTTACCTCAACCCCTTGCAGTTCGGGGTGGGCGAGGACCTCGACCGTTACCCGCGCACCCTCGATGCCGACGTCGAGGTGTGCCGGCACGAGGGTGTCGATGTGGTGTTCGCGCCGACCGAGGAGGACATGTACCCCGACGGCGGGCCTCAGGTCACCGTCGATCCCGGCCCGCTCGGAGATGTGCTCGAGGGCGCCAGCCGGCCCGGCCACTTCGCCGGCGTGCTGACCGTCGTTAGCAAGCTGCTACACCTGACCGGCCTGCCGGCGGCGACATACTTCGGCGAGAAGGATTGGCAGCAGCTGGTGTTGGTACGCCGCATGGTCACCGATCTGGAGCTCGGCACCGACATCCGCGGCGTACCGATCGCCCGCGACGACGACGGGCTCGCCCTCTCCAGCCGCAACCGCTACCTCGACCTTGCCGACCGGCAGGCGGCGACGGTGCTCTCCCGCGCCCTGGCCGCCGGCCGCGCCGCGCAGGACCGTGGCGCCGAGGCGGTGCTCTCCGCCGCCCACAACGTCATGCTCACCGAACGCCGGGCGACCCTTGACTACCTGCACCTCGCCGCGCCCGACCTCGGCCCCGTCCCGGAGGACGGCGGGGAGGCACGGCTCCTGATCGCCGCCAGGGTCGGCCCGACCCGGCTGATCGACAACGCCCCGATACTTCTCGGGCCCTGACCGGAATCGGAGCAAGCGGGTGCTGCTGACCATCGACGTCGGAAACACCAACACCGTCTTCGGCGTCTTCGACGGCGAGAAGATGCTCGACTCCTGGCGGATCAAGAGCGACGCCCGCACGACCGCCGACGAGCTCGCCCTCGAGCTGCGTGGCCTGCTCCGCGGCATCGAGGTCACCGGGATCGCCGCCTGCTCGACGGTGCCGGCGATCCTGCGCGAGATCCGGCGGATGCTGGAGCGCTACTACGCCGACCTGCCCACGGTGCTGATCCAGCCCGGCGTACGCACCGGCGTCGGCATCGCGGTCGACAACCCGAAGGAAGTCGGCGCCGACCGCATCATGAATACGCTCGCCGCGCACCATCTCTTCGGCGGGCCGGTGATCGTCGTGGACTTCGGTACGGCGACCAACTTCGACATCGTCAGCGAGCGCGGCGAATTCGCCGGCAGCGTGTTGGCCCCCGGCATCGAGATCTCGGTGGACGCGCTGGCCGCGGGGGCCGCGCAGCTGGTCAAGGTCGAGCTGGTGCGTCCGCCGACCGTGATCGGCAAGAACACCGTGACCTCGCTGCAGTCGGGCATCATTTACGGCTTCGCCGGTCAGGTGGACGGCCTGGTCCGCCGCATCGTCGGCGAGCTCGGCGCGCGGGCGACCGTGGTGGCAACCGGCGGCCTCGCCCCGCTGGTGCTCGACGTGTCGGAGACGATCCAGTTCCACGAGCCCGATCTGACTCTCATCGGCCTGCGGCTGGCGTGGGAGCTAAACACCTGACCGCGCGAGGAGTTCCGAACGAGCGGCCGGGATCGACGGGGCTGAGCGATCCTGCCCGCGCCCCCACTCCGCGGTGGGGCAATCCGCCCGGGGTACTCTGCCCGGGCCGCGACCCGAGCCGAGATCTGAGGTGTCTGACATGGGTGGTGCCGGACCGTCGGGCCCACGGGCTCTCGGCGATGTGGCGTTGCAGTCGCAGACGCTCGAGGATGTCGCGTCGGCCGTCGAATACCACGACTGGCTGACCTCGCTGGCGGTGCCCTACCTCGGTGATTCACCGATCGAGCTCGGCAGTGGCCTCGGTGATTACGCCCAGACCTGGCTGGAGGCCGGAGCCCCGCACGTCACGGTGACTGAGATCGATCCGGCCCGCCTGCACCGCCTGCACCAGCGCTTCGCCGACGAGGCACGGGTCGACGTGCAGTCCTTCGACGTCCTCGACCCGCCCGAGGCCGCTCACTCCTCGTTCGTGGCGTTCAACGTGCTCGAGCACATTGGCGACGATGTCGGCACCCTGCGGGCAGCGCACCGGCTGCTTCGTCCCGGCGGCGCGGTCATCATGCTCGTGCCCGCCTTCAACTTCGCGATGAGCGCCTTCGATCGTCGGGTGGGGCACGTGCGCCGCTACACTCGCGCGTCGCTGAGCGCCGCCTACACCGCGGCCGGCGTCGAGCTGGAGCGCGTGCACTACGTCAACCTGCTTGGCCTGCCGGCGTGGTTCGTCGGGATGCGGATGCTGCGGATGACACCCGGCGACGGCCGGCTGCTGTCGATCTGGGACTCACAGGTGATTCCGCGGGCGAGGCGGATCGAGGCGAGGCGCAAGCCCCCGTTCGGCCAGTCTGTGTTCGCCGTCGGTCGGGTGCCCGGCTAGCGACCGGTCAGAGCCAGCCGCGCTCTTGGGCGATGCGCGCGGCCTCGACCCGGTTGCGTACGCCGGTCTTGGCGATGGCGGCCGAGAGGTAGTTGCGCACCGTGCCCTCGGAGAGGAACAGCTTCGCGGCGATGTCGGCGATCCTCGCCCCGTCGGCGGCGACGACCAGCACGTCCCGTTCGCGGCCGGTCAACGGCGACCGGCCGCCGGCGAGGGTCGCTGCGGCAAGAGCCGGGTCGACGACCCGCTCACCGCGAGCGACCCGGCGTACCGCATCGGCCAGCTGCTCGGCGGGCGCATCCTTGACCACGAAGCCGACCGCGCCCGACTCCATCGCCCGCCGCAGGTAGCCGGGCCGGCCGAAGGTCGTCAGGATCACGACCTTGCAGCCGGGGACCTCGTGCGACATCGCGGCGGCAACCGCGAGGCCGTCCAGTCCGGGCATCTCGATGTCGAGCAGCGCGACGTCGGGCTCGTGCTCGAGCGCGGCCGGGACGACGTCGTCGCCGCGGCCGACCTCGGCGACCACCTCGAAATCGGGTTCGAGGCGCAGCAGCGCGGCCAGGGCCGACCGCACCAGTGCCTGGTCGTCGGCCAGCAGCAGCCGTGTCGTCACCGCGTCGGCACCGCGAGCGCGCCGCCTGCCCTCCGGTGGGTGCCCGCGGCGACGTCGCCGCCTGCCGCCGGGCCGTGTTTTGGTCCGGGAACGGTGACGGCCAGCTGCAGACCGGGGCCGCCGCGGCCGCCGCCCCAGCCGGCCGGAGCCGGGCCGAGGCCCAGCTCACCGCCGACGACCTCGGCCCGCTCCCGCAGCCCGGCGATCCCGTTGCCGTCCGCCGCCGCACCGCCGCGCCCGTTGTCGGTGATGCTCACCGACCGCGAGGCAAGCTCGACCCGGCAGTGGGTGGCGCGCGAATGCCGGACCACGTTGGTGACGCCCTCCCGGATGACCCATCCGAAGAGGTCGACCAGTTCGGGCTGGACCGCGTCCGCGGCGGTGGGCAGGTCGGCGGCGATGCCCGAGGCCCGGAGCACCTCTCGGGCGGTCGCGATCTCGCCGGTGAGGGTGACGTCGCGATAGCCCGAAACGGCGGCCCGTACCTCCGCCAGAGCCCGCCGGGTGAGGGCCTCCACCTCGCCGATCTCGGCGGCTGCGGCAACGGGATCGCGCTCGGCCAGCCGCCGGGCCAGCCCGGCCTTGACGGTGATCGTGGTGAGCGAGTGACCGAGCAGATCGTGCAGGTCGCGGGCGATGCGGCTGCGCTCGGCCTCGGCCGCCAGGCGGGCCACCTCGCTGCGCGCCGCCGCCAACGCCCTTGTTTCCCTCGATGATCTGGAAGAAGCCCCACATGGCGACGGCCACGAGCGGGATGGTGATCAGGGCGCTGAAGTCGATGCCGTTGTCGCCGGGTCCCAGCAGCGGGACGATCATCGCCAGCCCGGTCATCGCGACGACGAGCACGACCAGGAAGATGAACATCGGCGCCGTGTCACCGCCGGCCACGGGCACTTCCAGGCGAGCAATGCGGCCATGGCCGCGAGCAGCAGCCAGAAGGTCCGGCCCGACCCACGATGAAAGCCGATGCGGATCGCGAGCAGGTAACACGCCGCGAAGGCGACCAGTCCGACCCAACCGAGGATTGCCCAACCCGGTGAGGTGTTGCGGTCGAGAGCGGTGCCGGGCTGAATCAGGTAGATCAGCCACATCCCGGGAAAGACGAACCGCATCCACGGCCGGCCGGTCCGCGTTTGCGTGGACAGGTGGGCCGAGCTGCCGAATCCCACCGGGACCGCGAACGTGTCGTGGCCAGATGATCGACTCATGCTCAGCGCGCCGTCGGTGGACGACCTTGCCGTGCTCATGTCGCCTCCCAAACGGATGATTCAGTCCCGTGAAAGCGAATCCGACCGGGGTGCACCGGCGTCCCCGGCGCCGCCGGTGCACCCACGGTAGTCGCCGGACGACAGCTCTCCGCCGGCTCCTCCCGCCGGAGCGGTGCGGCCCGGCGCCGGCGTGCGGCGGGGTTCCACCGGTCGTCGCCGGACGACCCTCTCCGCCGGCTCCTCCCGCCGGACTACTGCCGGGCCGTGTCGCGCCGGTAGGACCAGGCCGCCAGGGCCGCCATGACGACGGTCCACGCGGCGAGGCAGATCCAGCCCTTCGCCGGCAGGTGCGTGCCGAGCACCGTGCCCCGGCCGGCCTGGATCAACCAGTACGACGGGACGAACTGGCCGAGGGTGTTGAGGAAACCGGCCTGTGACAGGTCGAACCACGCGCCACCCAGGAAGGCCAGGATTGACGCCAACCCACCCATCAGCGGGCCCACCGAGTCGGCGGTCCCGAGGTGGCCGAGGAAGATCGACATCGCCGCGAACGGGATCAGGCCGACCAGGATCAGCACGGTCGCGATGACCCACTTCCCGGCGGGAATCCGCACTCCGAAAACCGCGCCCGCGACGTACAGGACCGCGAGCGCAAGCAGGGCCATCACGTAGTTGGTGACCATCTTGGAGCGAAAGTAATTGCGCACGGAAAGCGGGGTGATCCGCAGCTGCCGATTCCACTGGACACTGCGCTCGGCCGCGATCCGGGCGGCCCCGGAGAGCACCGCCATCATCGCGCCGAAGGTCGCCATGCTGATCATGTAGTAGGCGCGGGCCGGGATGTTCGCGATCTTGTCCCCGCTGTGCTGGGACGCACCGATCATGATGAACATGACTAGCGGGAAGGCCAGCGAGAAGACGAAAAACCGCGTGTTCCGGATCGTCCGGACGACTTCGTACCGGGTGTAGGTGAGTGCACTCATCGGGTGGCCTCGCTCTTTTCGCTGTCGGACTTCTCATCGGCCGTCAGGGCCAGGAAGGCGTCTTCGAGCGCGGCACCGGACACCTCGATGTCGCGCGCGCCGTCGTACTCCGCCAGAAAAGCGCGGAGGGCGGCGTCGGAATCGCCGCAGGACAGCACCACCGCATCGCCGCGGCGATCGGCGCTGCTCACACCCGGCAGGACCAGCAGCCGGGCCGGTTCGACGCCGGGCAGCGTGGCCCGGATCGATCGGCTCCCGACCTTGGCCTTGATCTCGTTCGGCGGCCCGTCGGCGACGACCCGGCCCCGCGCCATCAGGATGACGCGGTCGGCGTGGTCATCGGCCTCCTCGAGATAGTGCGTCGCGAAGACCACGGTCTTGCCGCGCGTCGTAAAGCCGCGCATGGTGTCCCAGAAAGCGCGCCGTCCCTCGACATCCATGGCCACGGTGGGCTCGTCGAGTACCAGCAGATCGGGATCGGACGCCAGCGCGCACGCGAAGCGGACCCGCTGCGTCTGCCCGCCCGAGAGCTTGTTGGTCAGCTGGTTCCGGTACGCCGCGATGCCGGTCATCTCGATGACCTCGTCGACGGGGAGCGGGTCGAGGTAGAGCGAGGCCATCATGTCGAGCAGCTCCCAGACCTTCAGGTCATTGATGAGCGAGCCGCTCTGCAGCATCGCGCCGATGACACCGGACTTGATGGCCTGCTGCGGGCTCATCCCGAAAAGGGAGACCGATCCGGCGTCGGGCCGGCTGAGCCCGAGCACCATGTCGACGGTGGTCGACTTGCCGGCGCCGTTGGGTCCGAGCAGCGCAACGGTCTCGCCGGGCGCGATGGACAGGTCGATGCCGCGCACGGCGTGGACTGTCCCGGCCGGTGTACGGAAGGACTTGGCCAGCTCACGGAGCTCGATTCCTGCGGTCTGGGCGGCGTGGCCGGCGTTCATCGTTGTTTTCACCCAAGGAGCATCGCGGTACGCCGGCGGCGCCAGTAGTGTCGGCGGGCCACGAACCGGCCACGACATTCATCAGGGGTATTTGTTCAGGGACAGCTTCGCGACATCTGTCCGCGGGACAGTGCTCAGGGGAGGTTGACCTGGCTCCCTCATCAGGGTTGCCCAGCCGAGCGCGCGCCGGCGCGGGGACTACAGGCTGGTCCAGAGGTAGAGCGAGAGCTCCTTCGTCGTTGCCTCGACCGCCAGGCGGCGCCAGCCCCGGAGCACCCCGGTTGCGTGGGCCGCGTCGACGTCGTCCAGGTCGTCGTCCGAGACCCACCGGTCGGCGACCGTCGGCAGGTCGTCATCGCGGAGGGCCGCGACCCGGCGGACCAGGTCGGGACGGATCCGCTCGACCCACGGGCCCTCGTCACCGACGTAGGCGAGCATCCCGCCGCCGCCGCTGCGCAGGATCTTGCGCACGTCGGTGCCGGCCAGTTGGGCATGCAGGATGTCGAGCTCGTTGCTCGTCAGCCCGGTCGTCTCGAAGACCGATTCGGCGCCGTCGCGAGCCCCAGAGGTCAGGAACTCCGTGGCCGCCGCGTCGTCAACGGCGGCGAAAAACTCCGTCAGGATGGCCATCCCGTGATCTTGCCCTGCGGACGCCGGTGTTCGCCAACTGGCGCCGCCGGGGAGAAGGGCCGACCGCATAGGGTGGGCGCGTGACCGACGAGCCGACAACGCCCGCCGCCAACGACGCCCCCGATGGGGAGCTCCCGGAGCAGATGCGGGTACGCCGCGAGAAGATGGATCGGCTGCGGGCCGATGGGATCGACCCGTACCCCGTCGGGGTCGAGCGCACGGCCACCCTGGCCGAGGTCCGGGCCCGCCACCCGGAGCTGTCCGCGGACGAGAGCACCGGCGACGTCGTCGCGGTCACCGGCCGGGTCATCTTCATCCGCAACACCGGCAAGCTGTGCTTCGCCATCCTGCGCGAGGGCGACGGGATCGAGCTGCAGGCAATGCTCTCCCTCGACAAGGTCGGACCCGCAGCGCTGGCGGCGTGGAAGGCCGATGTCGATCTCGGCGACATCGTGGGTGTCGAGGGCGAGGTCATCTCCTCGCGCCGCGGCGAGCTGTCCGTGCTGGCTGAGCGCTGGACGATGGCCGCCAAGGCCCTGCGCCCGCTGCCGGTCGCGCACAAGCCGATGAGCGAGGAGGGCCGCGTCCGGCAGCGGTACGTCGACCTCATCGTGCGGCCCGAGGCCCAGCGGGTGGCCCGGATGCGTTCGGCGGCCGTGACGTCGGTACGCCGTACACTCACCGAATCGGGTTATCTCGAGGTCGAGACCCCGATGCTGCAATCGGTGCAGGGCGGGGCGACGGCCCGGGCTTTCAACACTCATTTCAATGCGTTCGACGTCGACGTCTACCTGCGGATCGCCCTGGAACTGCACCTCAAGAGGTGTGTTGTCGGTGGCCTGGAACGGGTATTCGAAATCGGTCGGGTGTTGCGCAACGAGGGCTCGGATTCGACCCACAGCCCCGAATTCACGATGGTCGAGGCGTACGCCGCCTATGCCGATTACAACACCATGGCCGACCTCACCAGCGAGGTATTCCAGAAATCCGCAACCGAGATCTTCGGCTCGACGACGGTGACCCGTCTCGACGGCTCCGAGATCGACCTCGGCGGAGACTGGCCCAGGATCGACCTGTACAGCACGGTCTCGGCCGGCGTCGGCGAGCAGATCACCCCGGACACACCGGAAGCGGTCCTGAGGAGACACGCGGAGGCCGCTGGTGTCAAGGTGAATCCCCAATGGGTGGCGGGAAAGCTGGTCGAAGAGCTGCTCGAGGAGACCTGCCGGGTTGCGCTGACCGGACCGGTCTTCGTCTTCGACTATCCGAGGGATACCTCGCCGCTGACCCGGGCCCACAGGAGCAAGCCGGGCGTGGTTGAGAAATGGGACCTCTATATTGACGGGGTCGAACGAGCCACCGCCTACTCCGAGCTGATCGACCCGGTTGATCAGCGCACTCGCCTGCATGAGCAATCGCTTGCGGCCGCCCAAGGCGATCCCGAGGCGATGCAGCTTGACGAGGACTTCATAAGGGCGCTTGAATACGGTATGCCCCCAACCGGGGGAATGGGTTTCGGCATTGAGCGGATGATGCAGATATTCACCGGCAAGGGCCTGCGCGATACGATCTTGTTCCCGTTCGTAAGGCCGGAGTGAGACACGAGCTCAGCGAATTGGTCCACCGCGTTGCCGTCTTGAGCAATTCACTGAGGTCGGCTCGACCATGACAGGTCGGTCGCAGGAAGGATTCTCGTGTCCCAAAAGGTTCAGGTCCTGCTGATCGACGACCTCGACGGAGGTCCGGCCGACGAAACTATCGCGTTCGCGCTCGACGGTTCGGCGTACGAGATCGACCTGTCGAAGAAGAACGCGGCCGTGCTGCGCGAGGCGATGGCCGGCTACGTCGGCAAGGCCCGGCGGGCCGGCCGCGGACCAGCACGGGCGCCCGCTCCCCGGACCGCGAAGAGCGTGCCGATCGACCGCGACCAGGCCGCCGCGATCCGCGGCTGGGCGCGCCGCAACGGACACACCGTGAGCGACCGGGGCCGCATCCCCGCGAACGTGGTCGACGCCTACAACTTTGCGCACTGACGCGCACGGGGCTCGTGCGCACTGGACGGGCCGGTGCGGCGAGCCGATAATCTCCGCCATGAACCCGGCCCGGATGCTGGCGGACGCAGCCGACTTCTTCTGCGAGCGGCTCGCGGTTGTCCCCGAAAACGCCTGGAGCAACGCCACGCCGTGCCCCGGTTGGAGCGTGCGGGTGGTGGCGGCACACGTCGTCAACGGGCTGGCCACCATTCCCGAGCTGCTCGACGGCGGTCGGCCGGATCCGGCGCTGCGGCTCGCCGATCATTTGGGCGCCGATCCCGTCGCCGCGGCCAGAAATGCCGCGTCGGCCGCCATCGACGCGGCGAATGCCACCGGCGCACTCGATGTCATGGTGACGGCCCCCGCCGGAACGATGCCGGCGCCGGCGTTCATCACCATCCGCGCCGGCGATGTCGTCGTCCATGCCTGGGACCTGGCGACCGGAGCCGGCATCGACCCGACCATCCCGTCCGGGCTCGTCGACGCGATGGCGACGGCGTACCCGCGGGCGGTGATCGACGGCGGGCGTGTTGCTGGGGTCTTCGGTCATGCCGTGCCGATCGGCTCGGACGCCGGACCGCAGACCACGCTGCTCGCCGAGTTCGGCCGCGCGGGCTGACCGGCCGTTTGCGCCGCTCCAGCGGACGGCAGTCTCTTACCGGCGACGGCTCGAGGTGCTGGGCGCCCGGCGGCTGCAGAGCCATGACGACGGCCGTTATTGGCAGATGGCCGACCCCGGCGGGCTCGTCTTCTGCGTCATTGCGCCGCAGACGCCCGACTTCACCGAGGAAGCGACGACGTGGCCGTGACGGACGAGCGCTGGCCTCACGGAGTCAGCTGACCACACTGGACACTTCGGTGGCCGCTGGCGCGGCTGCGGCGGGGACCATGCGCATCTTCGACCACTCCGGCGATCGGGCCGGCACGATGGTCGTGACGAGGTAGGCCGTCCCGGTGGCCACGAGCGCGATCGTGATCCCGGTGCCGCTCACCAGCGCGCCGCCGAGCAGCCCGCCGAGCGGGATTCCTGACCAGGCCAGGGCGCCGGTCAGTGCCGTGACCCGCCCGACCAGTCCTTCGGGAATGCGCTCGAAGATCACCGCACCCAGCACCGGGTTGACGAAGCCGGCGCCGAAACCGCCGATGGCGAAGACCGCGAGGATCACCGGCAGCGGCGCTCCGAAGGCGAGTACGAGGAACCGCGGCGCGCCGGCGAGGAGGAACCCGGCGAAATACACCCGGCGGCGCGGCAGCCGGGTCGCGTAGGCCGCGGCGAGAACCGACCCGGCGACGGCGGTGATGCCGAAACAGGACATCAGCGCGCCGATCGCGCCCGCGCCGCCATGCCCGCCCCTCGCCCAGACCGGCATCAGCACCGACATCATGGCGGCGTCGAGCAGGTTGGTGATGCCGACCATGATCGCGATCGCCCGCAGCAGCCGCTCCTGGCGGATGAAGGCGAAACCGTCGCGCAGGTCGGCGAGGTAACGGCGTACGCCGCCCGCCTCGTCCGCGTGCGGTGCCCGCCGGGCCGCGATCGTGCTCGCGATGATCACGGCCGCACCGGCGAACGATGCCGCGTCGATCGTGAGGGCCGACAGCGGACCGAGCACCGCGATCAGCGCACCGGCCAGTGCCGGGCCGATGGTCGAGCCGAGCCGCTCGATCGTGCCCTCGAGCCCGGTGACCCGCTCCAGCGGCACGTTCGCCTGCGCCGAGACCTGGGGCACCAGAGCCCCGCCGGCCGCGTCGCCGGGACCCCGCAGGGATCCGGCGACCGCGACCAACGCGACCATGGTGCCGAAGTGCAGGGCATGGACGGCGTGCAGCATCGGCACCAGGCCGACCACGACGGCACTGGCGAGGTTGGCCCAGATGCTGACCGTCCGGGGACCGATGCGGTCGACCACCGGGCCGCCGAACGCCTTGACGAGCACGTAGGGCGCCATCTCGGCGAAGGCGACGACACCGGTCCGGGTAGCGCTCCCGGTCGTCACCAGCACGAACCACGGCAGCGCGATGGCCGACAGTCGCGTCCCGGTGATCGAGACGCCGTACGCCGTCAGCAGGCCGATCAGCGGCCGGTGGTTGCGGCCGGTTGCCGCGACGGCCGCGCTCACCCCGCCGCTCCGTCGCCGTCCTCAGCACCGGCCTCGTCACCGGCCGCCGAGGTGACGTCGTCGACGAGCGTCGGCAGCAGCGCGTACTGGAATTTGACCAGCTCGGTCCCGGCCGGCCGGTTCTCGGTGGTCATGTCGGGGTCGGCATAACGCGCGATGACCGCCAGCAGTTGCTCGTTCAGCGCCGCCGTGCGTTCCGGTGTGAGGTAGAGGAAGTAGTCGCTCATCGTGTGGACCTGCCGCCACGGCTCCGGCAGCCCCGGGAAGTCCTCGACGGCGCGCTGCAGGGAGTGGGCATAGGCCGTGGCCACTCCGTGCAGGTAGGCCGCGCCCAGCTCGCGCTCCTCCGGGTCGGTCGCCGCGGCCGGGTCGAAGAAGGTGTTGCGATTGGCGGCCTTCCACCACCGCTCGCGGGCACTGCCCCGCTCGGTGTCCTCGACGACCATGCCGTAGGCCGCGAGCTGCCTCAGGTGATAACTCGTCGCGCCCGTGTTGAGGCCCATCAGCGTCGCGAGGCGGGTCGCCGTCGACGGCCCGCTCTCCCGGAGCCTTCCGAGCAACCGGAGCCGGACCGGGTGCGAGAGTGCCCGCAGCGAGGTTGCGTCGAGGATGAGATCCCGGTCGGGATCGGGCGCGATCGGCCGCCCGCTCGACCGGCCGTCGCGGGGCGTATGGCGCTGAGTCATCCCACGACCGTACTGTGCACACGAATATATGCAAAGAGTTACGTGCAAACAAATCTGTGCGTTCTTCGCCGGCGCGAGCCACGTGAGGTGTTACCGGCGCGACACGGTCCGGTGATCCGATCGCTTCGCTCACGGCGTACACCGAAGCGGAAGGGCCACATGACCTGGATCGTTGTGCTGATCAGTCGGGCCCGGGATCGAGATCGCACGGCCGGCCGTCCACACGGCGGGCCGAGCGGGAACGGGCACCGCTATAGAGTGGAAAAACCTTCGGCGGAGCGCGATCCGTTCCCGCGGAATGTCAGGTACGACGCGGGTGTGACACCGATGCCGCGAGGCACGGGAGGAGTTGGCTTCATGTTCGAGCGGTTCACCGACCGGGCTCGGAGAGTGGTCGTCCTGGCGCAGGAAGAAGCCAGGATGCTCAACCACAACTACATCGGCACCGAGCACATCCTGCTCGGCCTCATTCACGAGGGCGAAGGCGTCGCCGCCAAGGCGCTTGAGTCCCTCGGGATCTCCCTCGACGCGGTCCGCGCGCAGGTCGAGGAGATGATCGGCCACGGGCAGCAGGCGCCGTCCGGCCACATCCCCTTCACCCCGCGGGCGAAGAAGGTCCTCGAGCTCAGCCTGCGCGAAGCGCTGCAGCTCGGCCACAACTACATCGGCACCGAGCACATCCTGCTCGGCCTCATCCGCGAGGGCGAGGGTGTCGCGGCGCAGGTGCTGATCAAGCTCGGTGCCGACCTCAACCGCGTGCGCCAGCAGGTGATCCAGCTGGTCGCCGGCTACCAGGGCAAGGAGACGGCCGCGTCCGGCGCCGCCGGCGAGGGCACCCCCTCCACGTCGCTGGTGCTCGACCAGTTCGGCCGCAACCTGACCCAGGCCGCTCGCGAGCACAAGCTCGACCCGGTCATCGGTCGCGAGAAGGAATCCGAGCGCCTCATGCAGGTGCTGTCGCGCCGTACCAAGAACAACCCCGTGCTGATCGGCGAGCCCGGTGTCGGCAAGACCTCGGTCGTCGAGGGCCTGGCCCAGTCGATCGTCAGGAACGAGGTTCCGGAGACGCTGAAGGACAAGCAGCTCTACACCCTCGACCTCGGTGCGCTGGTCGCCGGCAGCCGTTACCGCGGCGATTTCGAGGAACGGCTGAAGAAGGTCCTGACGGAGATCCGCACCCGCGGCGACATCATCCTTTTCATCGACGAGATCCACACCCTCGTCGGTGCCGGTGCGGCCGAGGGTGCCATCGACGCAGCCAGCATCCTCAAGCCGATGCTGGCCCGCGGCGAGCTTCAGACCATCGGTGCGACCACGCTCGACGAGTACCGCAAGTACCTCGAGAAGGACGCCGCATTGGAGCGCCGGTTCCAGCCGATCCAGGTCGACGAGCCGTCCGTCGCGCACACGATCGAGATCCTCAAGGGTTCGCGCGATCTCTACGAGGCGCACCACCAGGTGTCCTACACCGACGCGGCGCTGGTCGCGGCGGCCAACCTGGCCGACCGCTACATCTCGGACCGGTTCCTGCCGGACAAGGCGATCGACCTGATCGACGAGGCCGGCTCGCGGATGCGGATCCGTCGCATGACGGCGCCGCCGGACCTGCGCGAGTTCGACGAGCGCATCGATGATGTACGCCGGCAGAAGGAAGGCGCGATCGACGCGCAGGACTTCGAGAAGGCCGCCTCGTTGCGCGACACCGAGAAGCGACTGACCGGCGAGAAGGCGCAGCGCGAGAAGGAATGGAAGGCCGGCGACCTCGACGTCATCTCCGAGGTCGACGACGAGCAGATCGCCGAGGTGCTCGGTGCCTGGACCGGCATTCCCGTCTTCCAGCTCACCGAGGAAGAGACTTCACGGCTGCTGCACATGGAGGACGAGCTACACCGCCGGATCATCAGCCAGGACCAGGCCATCAAGGCCGTGTCGCAGGCGATCCGTCGTACCCGCGCCGGGTTGAAGGACCCGAAGCGGCCCGGTGGCTCGTTCATCTTCGCCGGCCCGTCGGGCATCGGTAAGTCGGAGCTGTCCAAGGCGCTGGCCGAGTTCCTGTTCGGCGAGGAGGACTCGCTCATCCAGCTGGACATGAGCGAATACCACGATCGCTACACCGTCTCGCGGCTGGTCGGTGCCCCACCCGGGTACGTCGGCTACGACGAGGGTGGCCAGCTGACCGAGAAGGTGCGGCGCAAGCCGTTCTCGGTGGTGCTCTTCGATGAGATCGAGAAGGCCCACGCCGACGTCTTCAACACGCTGCTGCAGGTGCTGGAAGACGGCCGGTTGACCGACGGTCAGGGCCGGATCGTCGACTTCAAGAACACCGTGCTGATCATGACCACCAACCTCGGCACGAGGGATGTGGCCAAGTCGGTCGGCATCGGCTTTCAGTTCGGGCAGGACGACTCGAGCAATTACGACCGGATGAAGCAGCGCGTCACCGACGAGCTGAAGCAGCACTTCCGGCCGGAGTTCCTGAACCGGATCGACGACATCATCGTCTTCCACCAGCTCAGCGAGGACAACATCATCCAGATCCTCGACCGGATCCAGCTGCCGCGGGTCGACGCGCAGCTGAAGAACCGGGACATGGGTCTTGAGCTGACGGCGGCGGCCAAGGACCTGCTCGCCAAGCGCGGCTTCGACCCGGTGCTCGGCGCCCGGCCACTGCGTCGGGCCGTGCAGCGGGAGATCGAGGACGCGCTGTCCGAGCGGATCCTCTACGGCGAGCTCAAGCCCGGCGAGATCGTGCTGGTGGATGTCGAGGGCGAGGGTGACGACGCCAAGTTCACCTTCCGCGGTGAGCCCAAGCCGGCGATCACCGACGACGCCGTCACGGTATCGGTGGGAGCGCCGTCGGGTGACTCGCCGACTCCGCCGCCTCCGGACGTCGTCGACTGACGAGGTGACAGCACGTCCACGACAGGGCGGGTCGGCGCGAGCGCCGGCCCGCCCTGTCTTTTTGCGCGTGCTAGCGTCGCCCTGCCGGCGTTCGGGCGTGCCTCGGTACGCCCGCCGGTGCCTGTAGCCGTCAGGGGAAGCCGGTCGCACGCCGGCGCTGACTCGCAACCGTAGGCCCGCATCGGCCGCTCGACCCTGGTCGAGCGGCGGGTGGCACGTCCAGCGTGATCGGGTGAGCCGGGATACCGGGCGGCTACGACGCTCCGCAGTCACCGTCGAAGCTCGCGGTGGGAGCCAGGGCCTCGCCCGAGGCGGGCCGGACCTCGCGGTTCCGGCCGCCGCCGCACGCCACGACGGCCGGCCCAGGCCTCCGGCCGCGCCGTACTCGAGTCGAGGTCCTCCGCCGATGCGAACCCAGCCCGCCTCGCTCGGAGCCGACGCTCCCGGCGCGCGGCCGGGAGCGGCCCCACGGGCCGAGGCGCGGCGGACCGGACCGCTGGCGAGGGTGTGGCTGCCCCGCTCGCTGCACCCGCTGGCCTGGTGGATCTGGGCCGCAGGCCTCGCGGTGGCCGCGACGAAGACGACCAACCCGGTCCTGCTCGCGACGATCCTCGCCGTGGCCGCGGTCGTGGTCGCCGCGCGGCGGGGGACGGCGCCGTGGGCGCGCGCGTTCGGCTTCTACCTGCTCCTGGGCGGATCGATCATCGCGCTGCGGGTGGCCTTTCGGGTCGTGCTCGGCGGGTCGACGGCGGCGAGCGGCCGGGTGCTGTTCACGCTGCCGCACGCGTCGCTGCCGGCCTGGATGGCCGGCGTGTCGATCGGTGGTCCGGTCGTGTTCCAGGCCGTGCTCGCGGCGGCGTACGACGGGCTGCGACTCGCGACCATGCTCTGCTGCGTCGGCGCGGCCAACGTCCTGGCCGACCCCAAACGGCTGCTGCGCGCGCTTCCCGGCGCCCTCTACGAGATCGGCACCGCCGTGGTCATCGCGCTGACCGTCGCCCCGCAGCTGATCGAGAGCGGTCAGCGGGTGCTAAAGGCGCGCCGGCTCCGGGGCGAGACCGGCGGGCGGTTCCGGCTGCTGCACCGGGTGGTGCTGCCGGTGTTGCAGGATGCCCTGGCCCGCTCGCTGGCGCTCGCCGCGGCGATGGAATCCCGCGGGTATGCCCGCCAGGCGGGCGTCCCTGCCATCGGATGGCGTCGGGCCAGTGGGGGGCTGCTGGTGGCCGGCTCGGTCGGGATCGCGGTCGGCGGGTACGGCGTGCTCGCGCCGGCCGACGCCGGGGCGTACGGCGGGCCGGCGATCGCCGCCGGTGTGGTCCTGCTCGCGGCCGGCCTCGTGGCCGGTCACCGGCGGGCGCTCCGCTCCCGCTACCGGCCCGATCCCTGGGCGCTGCCGGAGTGGCTGGTCGCCGCCTCGGGCGTGCTCGCCGCCGCGGCCTACCTCGCGCCGGTCGACGCGGCCGTGCTGCAACCGCCGACCAGCCCGCTCGGCGTACCCGCGCTCGCCGTCCTCCCAGTGCTGGGCGCGCTCGTGGCCGTGCTCCCGGCCATCGCGGCGCCACCGCCGGGGGCACGAGCGGCGCCGCCGCCGCCCGGGGCACGAGCGGCGCCGCCGCCGGGGGGAAGAGCGTCGGTGGGCGGATGATCGGCGCCCCGGTGATCGAGTTCGATCGCGTCACGGTCACCTACGACGGTGCCGCGCTGCCCGCGCTGGTCGACGCCACGTTCTCCGTCGGGGAGGGCGAGCTGTGCCTGGTCATCGGCCGCACCGGCGCCGGGAAGTCGACCCTGCTGGGCGCCATCAACGGCCTCGTGCCGTACTTCACCGGCGGCACCCTGGCCGGCCGCGTCACCGTGGCCGGACGGGACACCGCGACGCATCCGCCGAAGGCGCTGGCCGACGTCGTGGGCGTCGTCGGGCAGGACCCGATCGCCGGGTTCGTCACCGACACGGTCACCGACGAGCTCGCCTACGGGATGGAGCAGCTCGGCCTCGCCCCGGCGGTGATGCGACGCCGGGTGGAGGAGACCATCGACCTGCTCGGCCTCGCCGACCTGCGCGGACGCTCGTTGCGCACGCTGTCCGGAGGGCAGCAGCAGCGGGTCGCGATCGGGTCGGTGCTGACGGTGCACCCCGCCGTGCTGGTGCTCGACGAGCCGACGTCGGCCCTCGATCCGGGCGCGGCTGAAGACGTGCTGGCGGCGATCACCCGGATCGTGCACGACCTCGGCGTGACCGTGGTCGCGGCCGAGCACCGGCTCGAGCGGGTGGTGCAGTACGCCGACCACGTGATCACGGTCGACGCCGGTGGCCGGGTGAGCGACGGCGAGCCGGCGACGGCCTTGGCCACCGCACCGGTGGTGCCGCCGGTCGTGCAACTGGGCCGGTCGGCGGGATGGACGCCCCTGGCGCTGTCGGTGCGCGATGCCCGGCGAATGGCCGGGCCGCTGCGAGCGCGGCTCGCCTCGATCGAGCCGCCGCGCACGCCCATCGCCGACCGCGGCCCGGCCACGCCCGCGCTGCTCGCCGACGGGATCGTCGTGCGCCACGGCGCGCTCGTCGCGGTCCGCGGTGTGGACCTCGCGCTCGCAGCGGGACAGACCGTCGCGCTGATGGGCCGCAACGGAGCGGGCAAGTCGTCGTTGTTGTGGGCGCTAGCGGGTGCCGGCCGCCGGGCCGCCGGCCGGGTCGCCCTCGCCGACGGGCGGGATCCCGCCGAGCTGTCCGCGGTGGCAGCCAGGCGCGAGGTCGCGCTCGTGCCGCAGACACCGGCTGACCTGCTCTACCGCGAGACGGTCGCCGCGGAGTGCGCGCAGGGCGACCGCGATGCCGGTGCGGCTGCGGGTACGACGTCAGCTCTCCTCGTGGGCATCGCACCCGATATCGAGTCGGCTAAGCATCCCCGGGATCTCTCCGAGGGGCAGCGGCTCGCCCTGGTCCTGGCGATCCAGCTCGCGGGGCGGCCCGCGGTGCTGCTGCTCGACGAGCCGACCCGGGGGCTGGACTATCCGGGCAAGCACGCGCTGGCCGGCGTCCTGCACGGACTGGCGGCCGGCGGCTCGGCGGTGCTGGTGGCGACGCACGATGTGGAGTTCGTCGCGCGGTGCGCACAACGGGTCGTCCTGCTCTCCGACGGCGACGTCGTCGCGGACGGACCGACGGACGAGGTGGTGCACGGCTCGCCGATGTTCGCGCCGCAGGTGAGCAAGATCCTCGGCGCGCCCTGGCTGACGGTCGAGCAGATCGACGCCGCGCTGGCCGGTGTGTCGTGACCTCCCACGCTCGACCCGAGCGGGACCGGCCGGCCGTGCGGCTGGGCCGACTCGCCCAGCCCTCGATCGTCGTGGCCGCGGCGGTCGGCCTGCTGTCCTTCGGCTGGCCGTTCGTGGTCAACGCCAACGCCGCGCTCTCCGACCGGCTGGTGGCGCCACTGGTCTTCGGTGTGCTGCTGCTGCTCGTCCTCGCCGTGCTGCTGACCTCGATCGCCGCGGGTGGCATCGACGCGAAGGCGCTCGCGTTGCTCGGCGTCCTCTCGGCGATCGGTGCCGGCCTGCGCCCGCTCGGCGCCGGCACGGCCGGGGTCGAGCTGGTGTTCTTCCTGCTCATCCTGGCCGGCCGGGTCTTCGGGCCGGGTTTCGGCTTCGTGCTCGGCGCGACCACGATGCTCACTTCGTCGCTGCTCACCGGCGGGGTCGGGCCGTGGCTGCCCTATCAGATGTTCGCCGCCGCCTTCGTCGGTCTCGGGGCGGGGCTGCTGCCGCGCGCCCGCGGCCTACCGGAGCTGCTCGTGCTCGGCGCCTACGGGGTCGCCGCGGGCTACCTGTTCGGGTTTCTGCTCAACCTGTCGTTCTGGCCGCTCGCGCTCGGCGCCGACACCTCCTCCTCGTTCGTGCCCGGCGCGTCGGCGGGGTCCAATCTGCACCGCTACGCCGTCTACTACGGCCTCACCTCGCTGGGCTGGGACACCGGCCGGGCGCTCACCAACGTCGTAATGCTCGCGGTGACCGGACCGGCGATCCTCGCCGCGTTGCGACGGGCCGCCCGCAAGGCGGCCTTCGCCGCCCCGGTCCGCTTCGCACCCCACGACTCACCCCGGCCCGAACCCACGCCGCCCTCGCCCCACCCCGCGTCTGCGCCCCGTTGACCGGTCACCCTTGGCTGCTCTCACCGGCGTGTCGGCAGCCGAGAGTGACCAATCAACCCGTGGGCGGTCGCACTGGGGACGGCGCCGTCGCGCTCCCGGTAACACTCGCCTAGCGGATCGCGCTGACCATCAGATCAGCGGCGCTCTGCTGGGTCGCGCCACTGATGTAGGCGAGGGGACCGGCCCAGTGCAGGCCGTACTGGTTGAACGGGTTGCGGTCGTAGTTGTATGCATTCACCGCCTGCCGGTTGAGGTAGGCCAAGTAGTACGTCTTGCCGGTGGCCGCGTAGAGCTCGCCCAGGTTGCGGACGTAGACGCCCTTGAAGGTCGGGCCGTCGCCGCCACATCCGTCCGACTCGCACGGCTCGGTGAGGATCCCGTCGGGGTTCAGCAGGGCGCTGCGCGTCGAGGCGTTGGCCAGCCCGTTCGCGGTGACGAGGTACGCCGCGTCGTGGGTCGCCGCGTAAAGATCGCTGAGGCCGCCCAGGATGACGCCCTGGTTGTAGGTCCAGGTCGTGCCGTTGTTGTTCTGGCAGGTCGTATTGTCCAGGCCGTCGTAGACCATGTTCTGGCCGTTGATCATGCCGCTGGCCCGGAACCACTGCCAGTCATTCACCGAGCGGGCCAGGTAGTCGGTGTCGCCCGGGATGCGGTTGTGCAGCTCGGCCGCGGCCTTGATGAACAGCTCATTGGTGACCGCGTTCTTGTAGGTCCTGGCCGTGCTCCAGTAGACGCCGCCACCGCAGTGATCGTCGTGGAAACTCCACATGTAGTCGACGTCGTACCTCGCCGTATCGAGGTAGCGCGTGTCGCCGGTGAGGTCGTAGGCGCGGATCCAGGCGAGCGCCCACCAGCCGGTGTCGTCGATGTAGTCGTTGGTGAAGTTGCCGAACTGGGCGTTCTTGTTGAGGTCGTAGGTGTGGGCGACGGCCGGCAGATAGCGCAGATCGTGGGTCTTGATCATGTAGTCGAGCACTGCGGTCATCGCGTTGGCGGAGTTCCACCAGCCGGTCGTCTTCCACAGCCCGGTGTTCTGGTTGTAGAGACCCATCAGGGCGTCGATCGCGCCCCTGACGCGAGGGGTCTTCGCGGACGGGACCGGCTGGGTCGAGTTCCACCCGGTGCAGACGACGTCGTCGCGGTTGCCGGCCTTGCCGCAGGCGCGGATCAGGCCCTTGGCCGCGCCGTTGTTGATGTTCCAGAGCGTCGTCGTCGCGCTGCGCGAGCCGGCAGGGATCGTCGTGTCACCGATCTTGCTGTCCCATGTCGCACCCCCGTCCCACGAGCGGTCCATCCAGACCTCGTCGGTCGGGTCGCCGTTGCTGATGATCGCCCAGCCGACACCGTCGACGTCGTCGATGTGCAGCTGGATCGACCGGCCGTAGATGCCGGTGCCGTCGGCGAGCCGATCGGGGGTCGATGCGGTCACCGGCGAGTCGTCGCAGATGGTGCCGCAGACAGTGGTGGCGGCGGGCGATGCCGCACCGGCCGGCGCCGTACCCGCAATCGCCAGGCCGCCGGCCGCGAGTGCCAGCGCGGCGATGACCGCGCGCCCCGATCTGATCCGTCCCATGGGTCCTCCACGTTGCAAGAGCCGCGCCGGTGCGGCGCCGGTGTGTCGGGCACCATACCGTCATTGACAACGTTGCCGTTCCGCTGAGCGGGCGGTTCTGGGTGGCCGATCGCGGGCGGCCGCCATCGTCGAGTCCCGCGGGATCGGCCGGTACGACGGCTAGGGTGCGGTCATGGTGAAGGACGGGTCATCCGGCGCCGTCAGCCGGCCGAAGAAGCCGGGTCGTGGCGCGGCTTCGACCCCGGCGAGGTCGTCGAAGTCCACGGCGCAGCCGAAGGGCGCGGCGAAGCCGAAGGGCGCGGCGAAGCCGAAGGGCGCGGCGAAGCCGAAGGGCGCGGCGAAGTTGGAGGCCCAGAACGATCGTGTCGTCGTGATCCGGGACGCGCGGGGGATCACCGCCCTGGCCCATCCGGCCCGGATGGACGCCATCGATTACCTCTACGCCGGCCGGGAGATGACCGCGACCGAGCTGGCCGAGAAGGCCGGCGTCAGCCCGTCGGCGATGAGCTATCACCTGCGGTCGCTGGCGAGATGGGGTGTGATCGAGAGGGTCGGTGCCGACACCGACGCCCGCGAGCGGCGGTGGAGGGCGGCCGGCGACTCCCTGCAGATCCAGCGCGGGGACGAGGAGACTCGCTCGCCCGCGGTCACGGCCGCCCAGGCCGCGCTGGTGACGAGCATGATCGACCAGCTCAAGGACGTCATGCTGGCCCGGCTCGAGGACAGCCGGGGATTCGACGAGATGGTGCAGTTCTCGACCGACATGCTGTTGGTCAACCGCGCGGAGTTCAAGACGCTGATCGACGAGATTGGCGAGCTGACGGCGCGTTTTCGGGCGGTTCGGCGTGAGGCTCCTGAGGACGCCGTCGCCATGCGCTGGAACCTGATCGCCCTCCCCATGTAGCCGCGCCGCGCTGACCGGGTGTCGGCCGGCGCAATGTGAAGGATCTGTTGCACATTTATATGTGAAGCTGTAATTTCACAGCATGTCTTTCACATCGTCGCCCACCGTGGCACCTTGGTGGCGCAATCGCGACCTGATCCTCGTCGCCGGCGGGCTGGGTCTCTCCGGCCTCGGCAACGGGATCGTCGCCACCACGCTCATGCTCTACATGCAGGCGAAGGGGCACAGCCCATGGACGGTCGCCGGAATCCTCGCTGCCGACGCGATCCCGCTGGTGCTGCTGTCTCCGCTGGCCGGGATGCTGGTCGATCGACTCGACAGCCGCCGTCTGATCGTCGCGGCCAGTCTCTGGCAGGCGGCCTGCTGCGTGGCGTTGGCGGGGACCCGGGAGATCGGGCTCGTCTTCCCCCTGGTCGTGTTGCTCGGAGCGGGTACGGCGCTCGCCGGGCCGACGTACTCCGCTCTGCTGCCGCGGATCGTGGGTGAGGGCCGGATTACCAGAGCCTCGAGCATCACCGGGACCGCGGTCGGGATCGCGACCATCGGGGCGCCGGCCGCCGGCGGGCTCTTGTACGCCGCGTCCGGGCTGAGCGGCCCGTTCCTGATCGACGCCGCGACCTTTCTCGTGCTGGCCGCGTCGATCATGGCGGTCAGGACCCGGCGGGCGGCCGCGGCCGCCGGTGACACCAAGGCTCGGGCCCGGGACGGGGTGAGCTTCGTCTTCACCCATCCGGTCCTGCGGTCGGTGATGGTCATGGCTCTCTCGTTCGTCGTCGTGGGCGAGGCGGTCAACGTCGCCGACGTCTATCTGGTCCGGGACCAACTGCATCGGTCGGCCACCGTCTACGGCCTGATCGGCATGCTGTGGGCAGGCTCGGCTCTGGTCGGATCGGTGCTGGCCGGGCGGTTCGAGGGCGCGCACCGGTCGGGCCGGGTCATCGTGATCTCCGCGTTCGGGCTGGCCGGCGGGCTGGCCACGGTGGTACTGATGCCGACGCTGTGGTTCCTCGTCATCGCGTTCGCCGCGTGCGGCCTGTGCAACGGCGCGCTGAACGTCTGCGTCTCCGCACTGCTGCTCGCCGTGACTCCCGACGCGTGGCGCGGACGGGTCACGGCGACATTCCTGGGGCTGGTCCGCACCGCCGGCCTCGGCGCGCTCGCCCTCGGCGGCGTACTCGCCGGCACGTTCGCGCCGGCGACCGTCTTCGCGATCTGCGGCGTGGCCTCGCTCATCGCTCTGGCGCTGACCGCCCGACCGCTGCTGCACGTCTCCGACGCGCGCTCGGTCCGATCCCAACCCGATATCGACACCGTCCCGGGAGACGACTGGGGTGGATCACGCACCGATCCGGTGGATGATCCACCCCAGTCCTCGATCGGGCCGGCCGTTGCGACCCCGGACCGCGGACGGTGACCGCGGGGTCAGCGGTAGTGGTCGCGGTCCCTCACGATTTCCTCCACATGCCCGAGCTCGAGGTATCGGTCCGCATTGCGCCTCCCGACTCCGTCGCGGTGGCTCGGTGCTCCCCGCGTAGGGTTCGAAATCATGACGGCGTCGCGGGCCGAGCGCAATCAGGACGGGCGCGATCAAGGCAAGCGCAATCAACGCAGGACGTTCGCCGGGATCGGCTATGCGTTTGTGGTGGTTATGGCGGGTACGACGTTACCGACGCCGCTGTATCCGTTGTACCGGAGCAGCTTTGGCTTGTCAGCATTGATGGTGACGATCGTCTACGCGGCGTACGCCGTCGGCGTCCTCGCCGCCCTGCTGGGCTTCGGGCAGGCCTCGGACCGCATCGGCCGGAAGCGGGCGCTGTTGCCCGGACTGGCCATGTCGGCGGCATCGGCGGTGGTGTTTCTCCTTGCCGGTGGACTGCCGGCTCTCTTCGTCGGCCGCGTGATCTCGGGCCTGTCCGCCGGCATCTTTACCGGGACCGCGACCGCGACCCTCCTCGACCTTGCGCCGGGGGGCCGGCGACATCGCGCCGCCGAGGTGGCCACGCTGGTCAACATCGGCGGGCTCGGTCTGGGGCCACTGCTTGCGGGAGCCGTCTCCGAATATGTCGGCTGGCCGCTGCGCACGACCTTTGTGGTCGATCTGATCCTTCTGGTCCCGGCAGTGATAGCGGTCGCGGTGATGCCTGAGCCGGTCACCGACCGCACGCCCTACCGCTTCCAGATCACCTCCCTGCGGGTGCCGGCGGGAGGTCTCTCGACCTTCGTACGCGCAAGCGTTGCCGGCTTCGCCGGGTTCGTCGTGATGGGCTTGTTCTCCGCGGTGGTACCCACGGCTTTGGGAGAGCTGATGGGCGAGCACAACCGGGCGATCATCGGCGTGGTGGTCTTCGTGATCTTCGCCGCCTCACTCGCCGGCCAGCAGCTGACGCCGTACGTCGGCCCGGACCGAGCCCTGCCCGTCGGCTGCGCGATCCTCATCGCCGGGATGGCGGTGCTCGCCGGCGCGCTCGGCTGGAAATCTCTGCTGCTGCTGATCGTCGCCGCCGTCGTCGCCGGCGTCGGTCAGGGCATGGCATTCCGCGCCGGGCTGGCCGCCGTCGGTGCGTTGGCGCCGCCGGAGTCGCGGGCCGCAGTGACATCGGCCTTCTTCGTCGTGCTCTACATCGCATTGTCGATACCGGTGGTGGCGGTGGGCTTCGCCGCCCGCTCGTACGGCGTCCGCGACGCGGGCCTGGTGACCTGCGCCGCGGTTGCCCTGCTCGCCGCGGCCGCCGCGGCGAGTCTCGCCCGGCCACGGCGTACCGCACCTGTCCTCGACTGATCCGCCCTTCACCGGGCGAGGGTGGGGCTGATCCCCCGGCCGGTGTGGCTCAGCATCAGGTGGCGGGTTGCCGCCGGGGATCAGGACTCGATGAGCGAGCCGTCGCACGACGCCGTCAGGGCTCCACCGGCGCCCCCGGTGTTGACGACGCCGGTGGGCTCGATCAGCAACGCTTTCACCAGGCCGTCCGCGCGAGGACAGTGCTCGACGCCGCGCGGGACGACGTACAGCTGACCGGGTCCGAGCCGAACGTCCCCATCGCGGAGCGCGATGATGAGGTCCCCGTCGAGCACCAGGAAGAGCTCGTCAGTGTCCTCGTGGTCGTGCCAGACGAACTCGCCCTGGATCCGGACCGCCTTGATCTCGTAGTCGTTGAGGCGGGCCAGCACCTTGGGGGCCCAGGTGTCGGTGAAGCGGGCGAATCGGTCGTCGAGATCGATGGCGATATGGGTCATGCGCAGACGCTACGCCGCGGGATCCTCGGGGGAGTCCTTCGTGCGGCCGCAATTCGTTCAGTGGCAGAACCGCCGCGCGAGCAACTCCCTGCCGTCGTCGGCGGCATAGGCCATGAAGTACTCGCAGGTCGCGTGCGCCTGCTCGGCGGCCCGCTGGATGTGATCCAGCTCGACGACCCACGCCAGGGTCTTCTCGGTCGGACGGGCCCCGCCGGACGTCAGGACCAGCCGGCCGAGGGTGATGTGCACCGCCGATCGCTCGGTGCGCAGCAGGCGGGCCGTGCTGTCCGAGGCCAGCCGCATCCGCACCCGACGCTCGCCGTAGCCGATCCGCATCGCCGAGGAATCGACCGGTTGCACGTCGAGACCCGAAGGCTCGCGGCGCGCAGGCGGCGGGCCGGAGGTGACGGACACCGCGAGTACGACGGCGATGGCGCAACCGAGCACGCCGGCGATACCGATTCGCTGATCTCGTCTGGCCGCGCTCTCCTGGGGACGCACGGCGCCCGATCCGTGTCGCATCTTCACCACCCGTCCGCGCCGACCGGAACGATGGGTTCCGGTCGACCTCCCCGTCGCGCCTTCGTGCCGGGCCGAGCCCGGGTACCGCAGATGGTGACGCCCGCGGCCGCCGCCCGGTTGTCGTTTCCGCGCGCACCACCCGATGCCGCAGCGCATGGTCACCGTCGGTGACGTGGACCCCTATAGGATCTTCGCGTGGTCCAGGTTCTCGTCGGCGCTTCGATCATGGACGACGTACGCCGTGCGCTCCCTCCCGCCGAACGTGACCGCATTGAGCTGGTCGGCGTGGATGCCACCGCATCGGAGGCGGACCTGAGCCGGATCGAGGCCGCGATCCGATGGGACCTGGACGACGCGGGGTTCCGGCGGCTGCTGGATCAGGCCCCGAAACTGCGGTGGCTGCACAGCCCCGGTGCCGGCGTCGAACGCTGGCCACTCGGCGAGCTCGCCGACCGCGGAATCGTATTGACCAACGGAGCCGGCGTCTTCGCGATCCCGATCGCGGAATGGGTCCTGACCGCCATGCTGACCGCGGTGAAGCGGACCGTCGCCGTAAACGACGCACAGCGAGCGCACCGGTGGGCGACCGACATCCAGGCGGACGAGCTCTACGGCAAGACCCTGCTGGTGCTGGGGACCGGAGGCATCGGCGCCGCCGTCATCGCCCGGGCGTCCGGTTTCGGGATGCGGATCCTGGCGGGCAACCGCAGCGGCCGCCCGGTTGGCGGCGCACAGCGCACCATCAAGGGCGCCGCCTGGCGCGACGCCCTACGCGACGCCGACTTCGTCGTGGTGACGGTGCCCCTGACCGAGGAGACCACGGGAATGATCGGCGCCGACGAGCTCCGCTCGTTCAAGCCCGGCGCGTGGCTGCTCAACGTCGGCCGCGGCGCGACGATCGACGAACCGGCACTGATCGACGCGCTGACCCACGGCTCCCTCGGCGGCGCGGCACTGGATGCGTGGACCACGGAGCCGCTGCCGCCCGACGATCTGGCCTGGGACGCGTCGAACATGATCCTCTCGCCACACATGTCGGGGTCCTCGCCGGCCAACCGCGCCCGGATCCTGGCACTGTTCATGGACAACCTGCGCCGGTTTGTCGCCGATCAGCCGCTGATCAACACGGTCGATCTCTCCGCTGGTTATTGATTTGCGCTGGTTATTGATTTGCGCTGGTTATTGATCCGGCCGGTATTCCCTGCCTGACGCTAGCGCGATCAGCCCAGCACCTTGTGCTTGTAGCACCACCGCCAGCTCTCACCGGGCTCGGCCGAGCCCATCACCCGGTGCGCGGTCTCATGGTAATGACGGTCGGCGTGCCGAGCGGGGGATGAGTCGCAACAACCGATATGCCCGCACTGCAGGCAGATCCGCAGGTGCACCCAGTCGTCGCGGTGCTCGGCGATGCAGTCCAGGCACTCGGCGGGATCGGCGACGGGGACTACGGTCGAGGCCGTGCGCACGTCATCGCACCGCGGATTGGATCTCTCGGGCAGCACCTCCTGATGGCCGCGGTTCCCGTCCCCTGCGGTGTCCAGGACGTCGAGCAGCGATTCCTCGAGATCGAGCCGCCGCTGCACCCGGCGCAGCACCTCATCGTCGAGCTCGCCGGAATCGCGGAGCCCGATGAACACCCATCGTTCGGCGGCGATCAGATCGGTGCGGATCCGGGCGAAGACCCGGGTCGGTGCCTCGCCGCGAGCGGTGTCCCCCAGCAATTCCCACGCGGCGAAGGTGCGGTATTCGATCTGTTGGCGGATCCGCTCGTACACATGCGCGGGCACGCCATTTTCCTGCTGGATATCGTCCAGCCGCTGCAGCGCGGCGTCGCCCGCTGCCTCTTGCGCCCGCGCGACCACCAGGGCGTCCTGGCGTGGATCCGGTGGCGTGATGCCGGCTCGCCGGATCACCCAGGGCAGGCTCATGCCCTGAGCGCCCAGCGTGCCGACGATCACCACGGCGGTGACGAAGAGGACGAGATCGCGCCGGGGGAAGTCCTCCGGCAGCGACTGCGCGGCGGCGAGC
>JBBSHJ010000015.1:0-44815 GCA_038253135.1 Mycobacteriales bacterium
CTTCGCGTCGGCGATCGACGCGCTCGCCGCGATCGGCTACGACCACCGGCCGGCGTCGTTCGCGGATCGGCCCCGGCACGAGTTCCTCCGCAAGGTGGCCGGCGGACGGCGTACCCACCATCTGCACCTGCTCACCGTCGACGCGCCGGAGGTCGATGACTACCTCGGCTTGCGCGACTACCTGCGCGTTCACGCGGGCGCCGTGCGGCGGTACGCCGCGGTCAAACGCGACCTCGCCGCCAAGGACGCCCACCCCGAGGACCGGACGCGCTATATCGACGGCAAGGCCGACGTCGTCCGCGAGCTGCTCGCAGCAGCACGCGCCTGGCGGGTACGCCGGCCGGCGGGCTGACGACCGCAACGGCCACACGGTCTGTTTGACAGGATGGAGCTTCGCCGCCGGGAGGAACCGTGGAACAGGCCATCCAGATCGCCGGGGCGCTGCTGATCCTGGCGGCGTTCGTCTCCGCTCAGGCGAGGCGGCTCGACACGAGCGCGACGACCTACCTCTTGCTCAACGTGCTGGGCTCGGGCGCACTGGCGTACGACGCGGCACACGGCCGCCAATGGGGGTTCCTGCTGCTGGAAGGGGTGTGGGCGTTGGTCTCCCTGTGGGGCCTGATCGCCAAGGCCCGGGGCCGCGCTCCTTCGCCCGCTCACTGAGCGTTGCTCGCGCGCCACCGCGTGTGCTGATCGCATACCACAGGTCCCGTCTGCGACGATGTAGTTCATGGCCGAACACACCGAGCTGATCCCCATGGATGATCCGGGGAGCGGATTCGACATCGTCATGCGCGGCTACGACCGCCAGCAGGTGACCGAGCAGATCGAGCGACTCGAGGCGGAGCTCCGAGTGGCCACGGCCGACCGCGAGTCCGCGGCCGCCCGCTCCGGCGATCTTGCCCGCCAGCTGGCGTCCGTCCATGGCGAGGTGGAGTCGCTGCGATCGAGGCTGGAGAAGACCGGCCAGCCGGCGTACGAGCGGATGAGCGAGCGCATCACGGGCATGCTCAATCTCGCCGAGGCCGAAGCCGCCGACATCCGGCACCAGGCCGAGGTGGACGCCGAGCAGGTCCGGTCGCTGGCCGATCAGGCCGCCGCCGACAAGCGGGCCGAGCTCGACCGGGTCGACGCCGAGTTGCGCGCCCGCCGGCAGGCCGTCGAGCAGCACTGCTCCCAGCTCATCTTCTCGGCGGAGGGCCGGGCCAAGTCCATCCTCGCCGAGGCCGAGGTCGCGATCGAGAAGGACCGTCGCGCGCTCGCGAACGAGCGACGCCAGGCCGACGAGGATCGCGCGGCCGCCGACGAGGAGTCGCGGCTACGCCGTGAGGAGGCCGACGCGGCCGCCGCCGGCGAGCGGCAGCGGCGGCACGACGAGACCACCCGGCACCGCGAGGAGACCCTGGCGACGTTGGCCGAGCAGACGGCGACGGCCGATCGCGACCGCGCCGCCGCCGATCAGGCCGCCGAAGATGAGCGCGCAGCGGCCAAGCAGCAACTCGATGATCACATCGCCGCGGCGCACGCGGCCCGCGAGCAGGCCGACACCGAGGCGCACCAACGGCGGGCCGCCGCCGACAGCGCCGCGGCCACCACGCGGGCGGAGGCGAACGAGGACTTCGAGATCACCTTGCGGGCGCGGCGTACCCAGGCGCAGCGGGAGCAGGACGAGCGGCACCGCAGCTCGGTCGCCGACGCGCAGCGACGGGTGGCTGAGGCCGAGGAGCTGGCCGGCGGGTCCACCGCCGACGCCCAGGCAATGGCGGCGAAGACCGAGGCCGACGCGCGTGCGCACGCCGACGAGATCGTCGCCGAGGCCGCGCGTCAGGTGACCGAGCTGACCCGTGAGCGCGATGAGGTGCTGCGCCAGCTGCGGTCGCTGCACCAGCTGCTGCTGGGCTCGGCCGAGCGGGCGGGAATACCGGGTGACGTCCCGGCCCTGATGGAGCGTTCGGCCGAGCCGGGTGACCTCGGGGACTCGCGCCGGCACCGCGAGTGCACCGGCTGAGGCCTCAGCCCGCGATCTCGTCCAGCTCGGCGAGGTCGGCAGCGCTCGGCTCCCACAGTCCGGCCTGCGCGTTGCGGGCCACCTGCTCCGGCCGGGTCGCACCAGCGATCACGGACGAGACCGCCGGCAGGGCGGCGAGGCCGCCGATCGCCACGTCGATCAGCTCGATGTCCCGATCCCGCGCGTAGCGATCGAGCCGCTCGATCGCGTCCCAGTCGGCGTCCTGCTGCAACCGCGTCTTGCTGTGGCCGAGGCGGGTATCCGACCCGGGGCTGGCGCCGCGGGTGTACTTGCCGGTGAGCAGGCCGTTGGCCAGCGGGAAGAACGGCAGGATGCCGACGCCGTACGCCTCGCATGCCGGCCTCAGCTCGGCTTCGACATCACGCTCGAGCAGGTTGTAGTTGTTCTGAGCACTGATGCACCGCGGATATCCACCGGCGCGGGCGATGAAGTCGGCCTCGACGACCTGCCAGCCACGGAAGTTCGACGAGCCGACATAGCGCACCTTGCCCTCGTCGACGAGCTCTCCCAGCGCGGCGAGGGTTTCCTCGATCGGCGTGATGCCATCGGGCACGTGGTACTGGTAGAGGTCGATGTAGTCGGTGCCGAGCCTGGTGAGGGAGGCCTGGACGGCGCGACGGATGTAGCGGCGCGAACCGCGAGCCCCCCAGTCAGGGCCATTGGCACCGCCCATGTCCATGCCGAATTTGGTCGCCACGACCACATCGGCCCGCCGCTTGCCCAGCGCCTGGCCGAGGATGCTCTCCGAGAGCCCGGGCTTGGCGCCGTAGGTGTCGGCGACGTCGAAGAGGGTGATGCCGGCATCGATGCACGCGTCGATGACGGCGGTGGCGCCCGAGAGCTGCTCGGTGCGGGTGTTGGGCCGGCCGAGGTTGTTGCAGCCCAGCCCGACGACCGACACGGTGAGTCCCGAATCCCCGAGCTGGCGATAGCGCATGTGTGTCATTCCTCAACCCTATGGTCCCCGTCTTGTCTTCGAATAACCGGACAAGATCGGGTCGGGAGTGGCCGGTTTTCTAAGACAGGCTGGGTGTCGGGTCAGAGGGTGTCAAGGAACGGCGTCAGCGCGCCGATGAACTCGGCCGGCGTCTCCATCGCGGTGAGATGCCCGGAGCCGGCGACCGTCACGATTTCCGCCTCGGGTACGGCGCCGGCCATGGCCGCGACATCCGTCGCGGTCGAGAGCGGGTCCTCCGCACCGCGCACCAGCAGGACCGGCGCCGGCGTCGTGGCGAGTACGCCGAGGGAGTCCGGCCGCGCAGCCATGGCGCGCTGTGCCCACGCGACCGTTTCCGGCGCGGCGGCGCCGGCGATCTCGTCGAGCCACGACACGACGTCGGGCCGATCGGCACGGGTCGAGTCGCCGAGCAGCGGCGGCAGGACATCGCGGCGTACGACGTCGGGATCGGAAATCACGTTGGCTGCGATCCGTTCGCGGTTGGCCGCCGCTGCGGGCGGATCGGCCGTTGCCTTGGTGTCGGCGAGCACGAGTGCCGCGATCCGCTCGCGATGCCCGTCGAGCAACCGGAGCGCGACGTAGCCACCCATGGACAGGCCGGCGGCGGCGGCTCGCTCGATCCCGAGCCGGTCCAGCAGGGCGACGACATCCTCGGCGCTGCGGGACAGCGAGGGCGGATCGTCGCCGAGCGGCGAGGAACCGAAGCCGCGCAAGTCCGGCGCGATCACCCGCCGGCCCTCGGCCAGCGCCGGCAGCACGTCGCGCCACATCGCGGAGGAGAGCGGAAACGCGTGCAGCAGCAGCAATGGCGGGTCGCCGGCGCCCTGCTCGGCGAACCCCAGCTCGACGGTCATCGCGGCGACCCCATCACGCGCTGACCGTACGCCAGGCCCGCGGCAGCGGAAAGGCCCGCGGCGCAACCCGTTTCACGATCTCGCCGAGCACGGTCTCGGCGTATCCCACGAGGAGATGCTTGGCGCCGTCCACGCCGATTACCTCGGCCTGCGGGATCCGGGCGAAGCGCTGTCGCGCCTCCTCCGGTCGGAGGTTGTCGTCGAGCTCGGGCACGATCACCAGGACCGGCCGCCCCGACTCGGCCCAGCGGTCCAGGTCGGCGTCGGTCGACCGGCGCAGCGGCGGAGAGATGAGGATCAGGCCGGCGACCGCGGGATCGCAGCCATGCCGCAGCGCCAGCTCGGTGCCGAAGCTCCAGCCGACGAGCCACGGCGCCGGCAGCTCCTCGAATTCGGCGTATTCGAGTGCGGCCGCGACGTCGTACCGCTCTGCCTCGCCGCCGTCGAAGGTTCCCGTGCTCGTCCCCTGCTCGCTGCTGGTGCCGCGGGTGTTGAAGCGCAGCACGTCGATGGCGGCCAGCGCGGGCAGCCGGGTGGCCGCCTTGCGCAGCAGATGGCTGTCCATCATCCCGCCGTGCGTGGGCAACGGGTGCAAGCAGACCAACGTCGCGATCGGGTCGGCATCGACCGGTGCGGCCAGCTCGCCGACCAGCGCGCATCCGTCGCCGGTGTGCAGGGTCAGCGGGGTACGTCGGGCCGGCAGGACAGTGTTGGCGCGGATCTCGTGCTCGCTCACGCGTGGCGTCCGTACTGCGTTCCGCGGGTGGTGCGCGCCTGCCAGCAGGCCGTGTGCCAATGCCGGCGCGCGTCGGCGCCGCCGGCGTCCTGCGGCCACACCACCCGGTGCGGCGTCCCCGGCGCGATCTCGTGGTCACAGCCCGGACAGCGGTACCGCTTGGCCGCGGCCGCGCCGGATACCGGTCGGACGACGTACGACGTGCCGTTCCACTCGGCCACGTCGAAGCCCAGCGGGCGCGGGGCGAGGGTCTTAGGCCGGCGGTTGCGTCGCATTCCTCGAGGGTAGAAGCCGGTGGATACCCTCGGGCCCATGGACCCGGCCACCGTTGCCCGATCGCCGCACCGCGGTGCCGTGGCGGTCGGGTTGACGCTCACCGTCATGGTCGGCGCGATCGGTGCGTGCAGTACGACGACGGCGGGCCGCGGACATCCGGCGAGCGACACCCGGGCGTCGGCGTCGGTGCGAGGCCGTTCACCCGCACCGATCACCTCGGCGGTGCCCACCGCGACCACGCCGGCGCCGTCACAAGGCGCGCCGCCCGCGACGGCGACCTCCCCTGCACCCTCGTCCTCCGTGACACCAACGACCTCTGGGGCGCGGACGCCCACCGCGCCGCCGACGGACGGCGTGCCACCGCTCACGGTCACCGCGCCGGGCCACCTCGGGATCATGGCCGGCAACCCCAGATCCACAGTTACCGTCGACATCTACGAGGATCTGCTCTGTCCGATCTGCGGCGCATTCGAGCGGGCGACCGGAATGACCGTGCAGACACTGATCAAGCACGGCAAGACGCGAGTGGTCTTTCATCCGATCGCTAGCCTCAACGATGCGTCGAACCCACCGGGCTATTCCGGCCGCGCCGCCAATGCACTTGCCTGCATGCCGACACAGCAAGGTTTCGTCAACCTGCAGGCCGCGCTTTATCGGCAACAACCCAAGGAGGGCGGCGCCGGGCTTACCGACCGGCAACTCGTCGCACACGCCAGGAAGTTTGGGTCATCGGACGCCTCCGTCGCGATGTGCATCACCACACATCGCTACGCCCGGTGGGTCACGACGATCACGAAGGCGGCGGAGAATGCGGGAGTCACCGGGACGCCCACGGTGCGGGTCAATGGAAAACGGATAACGCACCCCGATGGTGATCCGCCGCTGCCGAAAGATCTGACCAAGGCCGTCACGGCGGCTCGATGAATGCTCGGCCCGGCAAGCGATCCCTGGTACCATCGCTAATTCGGCGGTAATTGCGCAGCAAACATCGCCTGCATTGTTTGACCGGGAATATCTTAAGTATATCTCAGGGAGTGCGCATTTGTCCAGCACAGAAATCCGGGGGATCGGTGTCGACACGACGGAGACGGAGCGCGAGCAGCGCGCGATCGATGTGATCTATCGCCACTATGACGCCCGACGCGCGGAGCTCACCGAGCGCATGCGCGAGCCGTTCCGTGAGCTGCAGCACGAGCTCGGTCAGTACCGCAACGAACGCGAAGCCATCTGGGAGATGTCCGGTGACCGGCTCAACCGCCTGATCGCGGCTGAGGACGAGCTCGTCTTCGGCCGCCTCGATCCCGCCGATGGTGCGCCGCGCTACATCGGGCGCACCGGGTTGCGTGACGACGCGGCTAACGTCGTACTGCTGGACTGGCGGGCCGAGCAAGCGAGAGCGTTCTACCTCGCGACGCCGATCCAACCCGCCGGGATGATCCGGCGGCGCCACATCCGCATGCGCGAGCGCACCGTGACCGGCGTCGACGATGACATTCTCGACCGGGACATTCTCGACCGGGACATTCTCGACCGGGACATTCTCGACCGGACCGGCCTGGTCGGCGAGGCGGCGCTCCTTGTCGCGCTCGGGGCCGAGCGCACCGGTCGGATGCCGGCCATCGTCGCCACGATCCAGGCCGAGCAGGACGCCGTCGTCCGCGCGCCCGCGGCAGGCGTGCACGTCGTGCAGGGCGGCCCGGGAACGGGCAAGACGGCCGTGGCCCTGCATCGCGCGGCCTACCTTCTCTACGCGCGCCGCGAGCTGCTCTCGCGCCGGGTCGTGCTCGTCATCGGTCCGACAGACCGGTTCCTGGAGTACGTCGGCGACGTGCTGCCCGGTCTCGGTGAGCGCAGCGTTCTGCTCAAGACCGTCGGCTCGCTCTTCCCGGGAATCACGGCGACGGGTGCGGAATCAGCCCCGGCCGGCGCTATCAAGGGACGGCTCGCGATGGCCGACGTGATCGCCGCCGGCGTCACCGACCGCGAGCGGCTGCCCAGCGAGCCGTGGCCGATCCCGTATGTCGACGACGACGTCGCCGAGCTCACCCCCGCCATGGTCGAGGCCGCCCAGGACCGAGCCGAGGCGACCAACCTGCCGCACAACCGGGCCCGCCGGGTCTTCGTCGAGAGCGTCATCGACAGCCTCACCGCTGGCGTGGCGGACCGCCTCGGTGCCGACCCCTTCGGTGGCGCCAACTGGCTCGACCCGGCCGAGAAGGCCGAGCTCCGGGCCGAGATCGCCGGGTCGAGCGCGGTCAACGACGCCCTCGACGAGCTGTGGCCGGTGCTCGCACCCGAGCGGTTCCTGGCCGACCTGCTCTCCGATGCCGACCTGCTCGAGGCCGCCGCACCAGACCTGTCCCCCGCGGAACGCAGCGCCCTGCACCGCTCGCCCGATGCGCCCCTGACCCCGGCCGACATCCCGCTCATCGACGAGGCCGCCGTGCTGCTCGGGATCGACGAGGCCGAGCACGACGAGCGGGCCGAACGCGAGCACGCGCACCGGATCGCCCTGGCGCAGGAGGTCCTCGACATCGCCGTCGGCTCGCAGTCGACCGACCTTCCCGACGATGAGGAGGCGGGCATCAGCGTCTTCGACCTGTACGACGCGCAGGGGCTGGCCGAGCGCCAGCAGGAGACCGACCGGCGTACCCCGACCCAACGCGCCGCCGCCGATCAGGAGTGGACCTACGGGCACGTCATCGTCGACGAGGCGCAGGAGCTCTCCCCGATGGACTGGCGAATGCTGCTCCGCCGCTGCCCGAGCCGGTCGATGACCGTCGTCGGCGACACGGCGCAAAGCAGCGGGCCGCCCGGGACCTGGCGGGACCGGCTCGCGCCGTTGCTCGGCACCGGCTTCGACCTGCGCGAGCTGACGGTCAATTACCGCACCCCGGCAGCGGCCATGGCCGTCGCCGAGAGCATCCGGGCCCAGATCGCTCCCACCCAACGGAGCGCGCGATCGGTGCGCGCCGTGGCCGACAAGCCGTGGCGGCGCGTGGTCAACGACATTGCCACCGCGCTGCCTGAGTGCGTGGCCGGCGAGCTCGAGGCGGTCGGCCATGGGACCGTCGCGGTGCTCACCGCACCCGACGACATCGCCCGGATTGGCGCAACCGCGAGCGATTCCGACCGCGTGACGGTGACGACAGCGGCGGGCGCGAAGGGTCTGGAGTTCGACTCGGTGATCGTCGTCGAGCCGACCGACATCGCAGCGAGCGGCCTCGGCGACCTCTACGTCGCGCTCACCCGCACCACTCGCCGCCTGGGGATCCTCGACACCGGAGAGGTGCCCGCGGCGCTGGAGACCGCCGCCCTGGCCCCGTGGCCGACCTGAGCGACGCGGTGCGCCAACCGCACCGCTGCGGCAATCCGAAACGGTGCTCGCCGGTCCGAGCGTTCCCACACACTGGTGCGAGCTTGCTGCTGACGGGCAGCCACCGTCACCGACCTTCGGCCGCGATCTGACCGGGTCAGGCAAACAGCCCACGGATGTCCTCGGCGTCGAGGCTCGCGCCGAAGGCATTGCCGTCGTCCATGACGCTCTGAAACAGCTTCGCCTTGCGACTGCTGAGCGCCCGGACCTTCTCCTCGATGGTGTCCTTGGCGATCAGGCGATAGACCATGACCTTGCGGCTCTGCCCGATGCGGTGGGTCCGGTCGATGGCTTGAGTCTCCGTGGCCGGGTTCCACCACGGGTCGAGCAGGAAGCAGTAATCGGCCTCAGTCAGGTTGAGTCCAAATCCCCCTGCCTTGAGGCTGATCAGGAAGACCGGTGCGACACCGTCCTTGAAGCGGCCGATCACCGCGTCCCTGTTGCGCGTGCGCCCGTCGAGATAGCAATAGCCGACGCCCTCGGCGTCGAGGCGGGCCCGCACCGCACGCAGAAAGCCGGTGAACTGGCTGAAGACGAGCGCCCGGTGCCCGCCATCGGTAACGTCCTGCAGCTGCTCGACCAGCGCGTCGACCTTCGCGCTCGGCAGATCGACATGCTGGTCGTCGACCAGGCCGGCGTGCAGGCTCAGCTGACGGAGCAGGGTGAGCGAGCGCAGGATGGTGAACCGATTGCGCTGCATGTCATCGATCAGGCCAAGGACCTTCTGCCGCTCCCGTTGCAGGTGCCGCTGGTAGATCCTGCGGTGCCGTGGGTGCAGCTCGACCTCGAGCACCTGCTCCTGCTTGGCCGGCAGCTCGGCGAGCACCTGCTCTTTGGTACGGCGCTTGATCAGTGGGCGGACCCGGCGTTGCAGCTGCGCGAGTAGCCCGGCGTCCCCGCCCTTCTCGATCGGGCGGGCGTAGAAGTCGCGGAAGCGGTCCGGATGCGGGAACAATCCCGGCGCCGTGATCGACAGCAGTGACCACAGCTCCATGAGGTTGTTCTCCATCGGCGTGCCGGTGATCGCGAGCTTGATCGCCACAGACAGCCGCCGGGCGCAGTGATAGGTCTTCGACTGGTGATTCTTGAGGAACTGGGCCTCATCGAGAAGCAGCCCCGACCAATCCTGTGCGCTGTAGGCGTCGAAGTCGAGCCGGAACAGCGTGTAGGACGTGACCACGACGTCCGCGCCGGCAATGATCTCCTCGAGGCTCTGGCCGCGCCGACGCAGCGTGTCCGAGACGGCAGCGACGCGCAGGTCCGGCGCGAACCGGGCGGCTTCGTTCGCCCAGTTCGCGACCACGCTGGTCGGTGCCACGATCAGAAACGGCGCGATGCCGGGCTCGGCCTGCCGCGCATGGCAGATCAGCGCGAGGGACTGCAGCGTCTTGCCCAGGCCCATGTCGTCGGCGAGGATGCCGCCGAGGCGGTGCTCCCATAAGAACGCCAGCCAGCCGAACCCATCGGCTTGATAGGGCCGCAGCCGCGCACACAGTGTCGCGGGTTGTGGTTGCTGCTCGATGCCGTGCAGCCCCAGCAGGCCCTCGACCTGCTGTTGCCACGACTCCGCCTGCCGATCCACGACGCCGAGCGCGGCCAGCTCCTCCCACAGCCCGGCCTGAAAGCGGCTGATCCGCAAGGGGCCGTCCGGTCGGTCCTGCAGCGCCCGGGCCTCGTCGATCATCGCGCGCAGCGCCTGGAGCTCTGGCTTCTCGAGGGAGAAATACGCACCATCGGTGAGCAGGAGATGCGATTCGTTCTGGCTCAGCGCGACGAAGACCGCCATGAACGGAACGTCCTGCCCCTCGACCGTGATGCTCACCCCGAGGTCGAACCAGTCCGTCTCACCCGGCAGGGCGTCGGTCGAGACGCCGATCCGCACCGAGTCGCCGACCTCGCGGTAGTCGGCCGGCTCGCCGCTGATCTCGACGCGCACGCCGGGGTGACCGTCGAGCAGCGGCAGCACCTCGGTGTTGAACCGCATCGTGTCGATGCCGCGCAGTGATCCGTGCGGGGCCAGCGTCTCCTCGGCGTCCAGGTAGCGCAGACCGAAGGCCTCGAGCCCGACGTCCAATCCGGCGATGACAGCGCGCTCGGCGTCCGGATCCCGAAATCCCGGGTCGACCGGGCACGGCAGCGGGGCGCACAGCTGCGAGTCGCCGACGGCGTACTCCCACTCCCAGCGCAGGTCGAGCTCGTGGCCGACGGAGTAGGACGCGTGCAGGACCAACGTGGGATCGGAGATCGACGGCGGCGTGAAGGACTGATCGGTCGAGATGATCCCGGTCAGATGACGCAGCCGCGGATAGAACTCGTCCCGCAACCGCGCGTGGTGGGCGGCGGGCACGGAGAGTCGCTGCCGGTCCAGCGCCAGCCGTTGCAGCTGCTCCGGAGCGGGCTTCGCCAGCCTCGCGAGGTGCAGCGTCCACTCGCCCCAGTCGGATCCGGTCGTCACCTCGGCGCGGTCGGCATAGACGAGACCATGCCCGCGCGCGCCGATGAAGAGGATCGGCACGGCGTCGATCGGTGTCTCGTCGACGAGCACGACGGGCGCGATGTCGAGCGTCGACCCGTTGTCGGTCACGTCGAGGCACAGCTGCGCGCGGGTGTACGGCGGCAGGGCACCAAGGCGTTTGCCGGCATGCACCAGGCGCAGCCCGACTTCGTCGGCCTCGTCGAGCAGCGGCCACAGCTGGGCGGACTCGAACGCGGACAGATCGATCGTCCGCTCCTCCCCGTAATTGCCGTAGTAGCCGTAATAGTAGGACGGCCTCCGAAAGCTCTCGGCCGACCTGAAGAGGGCGTAGAACTGCTGCAGCAATCGCAGCTGCGACGCACGATAGACGCCATAGTTGTGGTTGCCCAGCTGGGACCAGCACAGCCCGCCGGCGACCCACCCGGTGCCGCTCTTGCTGGGGCGGACCACACGCGCCTGCAGCCGCGGCGCCGGCTCGGCCGCATCGTGGTGCCCCGCCGGTGGGCGGTGGTCCGCGATCAGCGACACCTCTATGGCGAGCGGGACACTCCCCGGTGTCCCGTCCGATCGCTCGTCCGGCCGGGGCTCCAGCAGCGAGGACAGCGACCGCTCCCACGACTCCACCGGGTCCGCGGCGACGGCCGGTCCTTCGGCCGCTGCCGCGCCGAGCACCAGCGCGACCACGTGCTTGCAGTTGCTCACGACCGGGCAGCTGCACTCCCCGCCCACGAAACGGCGAGCCGGCCCGACGTTGGCCGAGAATCGCGCGGTCGTCGTGTAGAAGTTGCCTTGCCGGCCGTGCACCGTGCCGACAAGTGCGCCGGCCCCGGCATTCCACAATGTGCGCACGACGGCATGTCGCTGTAGGCAGGCGATGCCGCGGGCGTAGACATCCGGCCCGACCATCCTCGCCAGATCGTCGGGGTCGATGTCCACCAGCACGTCGCGTCGCACGGGCCGAAGTTAGCCAAGCCCACCGACATCGTCCCGCTCGACATGCCGACGGGTTCGCCATCTGGTGCCAATGAGAGTGCTGTGACTGCTGAGACCGTACGGGGTGACACCGAAACTGAGCGAAAGTGAAGTCTCGTCGCGTCAGCCGGCGGGGTCTGAATGCTCCGCGAGCCGCCATTTCGGCAGGATCGCCGGCTCAGAACAGCCGTGACTCGACGTCGTCGATGCCGCGCATCTGCTCGTAATCGAGCCTCAGGCAGGCAATGCCGCGGTCGGCGGCAAGGACCCGCGCCTGCGGTTTGATCTCCTGCGCGGCGAAGACGCCTCGCACCGGCGCCAGCAGCGGGTCACGGTTGAGCAGGTCGAGATAGCGGGTCAGTTGCTCGACGCCGTCGATCTCACCCCGGCGCTTGATCTCGACCGCTACCGAGCCGCCGCCGGGATCGCGGGCCAGGATGTCGACCGGACCGATCGCGGTCGGGTATTCGCGGCGCACCAGCCGGTGCCCTGGCCCGAGGCGCTCGATCTGCTCGGCCAGCAGCTCCTGCAGGTGCGCTTCGACGCCGTCCTTGACCAGGCCAGGGTCGATCCCCAGGTCGTGCGTCGAATCGTGTTGCACGGCGCCGAACCTGATCACCAGCCGGTCACCGGACTTCGCGCTGGTGACGGTCCAGACCGTGCCGTCGTCGGACTCCTCCTCCCGGAGCGTGCACGGCGGGCTCATCCAGTTGAGCGGCTTGTAGGCGCGGTCGTCGGCGTGCACGGCGACCGATCCGTCCGCCTTGACCAGGATCAGGCGGTTCGCCATCGGCAGGTGTGCGGTGAGCCGGCCGACGTAGTCGATCTGGCAGTCCGCGATCACGAGGCGCATGGCTTGGGAGGCTATCGGGGCATCAGCGGGTACGCCGTGCAGGCGGGCGAGGCAGAGCACCGGCACCACTCGATCTGACCGGCTAGCGCTCGTCTCCGCCGCGAAGCAGGGCCTCGAGCACGGGCAGGGCGTCGAGAAGGCGCGCGCGGTCGGCATCATCGAGTGCGGCCACGCGGATCGCGAGGTAGGCCGTCCGGTCGCGCCTCAACCGGTCGAGCAGCGCCCGTCCCTGCTTGCTCACGGACACGAAGCTGGACCGGGCATCGTCCGGGTCGGGCTCGCGGGTGAGGTGTCCGAAGGTGTGCAGCGCGGCGACGATCCGCGTCATGGTCGGCGCGGACACGCCCTCCTTCGCGGCAAGGTCCCCGATCCGCAGCGGGCCGGAGGCCTCGACCATGATCAGAGCAGAGGTCTGGCTCTGGGTCAGCCCTCCCGAGCCCTTGGCTCGCAGCTTGCGCGCCCCCCGGCCGATGACCATCCGCAGCCGCGTCGCGACCTCTACGTCACGGTCGGACGTTGCCACCTCCACTGCCTTGGCCATCGGGAGCCCCTCCGAGTCAGCCGCCTGCAGATCCCTCCGGTCGAGGCGACCAGCGGGTTGCGCAGAGCCTACGCGACGCACGGCGGCGGGCCGCCCTGGGCGGTCGGAGTCGGTGCGATCTGCGGGCGGCTCAAACCGGGATGGAGTGATGTGTGTGCAGCACTCGCCACAGTCCCGCGCGGCAGAACAGGCGGATCAAGCCGGGAGCGACCCCGCGCAATATCAGCTCGCGGCCCAGCAGCTCGGCCCGATGCAACGCGCCGGCGAGGACGCCGATCCCGGTCGCATCGACGAGGTAGACCTCGGAAAGATCGACGACGAGGGGACTGCCGTGCGGTGCCTCCTCGTCGAGCGCGCGGTGCAAGCGCGCACGCGCATCAGCCGCCGCCGTACCGTCCAACCGACCCGAAAGCACCACCACCACTGACTCCGCTGACGTCCCCACGGTCGGCATCGGCTGCATCGGTCGCCCTTCACGTCGGACTTCGCCCGGCCACGGTTCGATGGCCTTGGTCAACACCGGTCATGACCCTTGGTCAACACCGTTCTGACCTTGGTCAATGTGACGCCTGAGGATGCCGAAACGTTGTCCCCGCGCCGAATCCTTAGGCCAAAGACACAGATCCGTTATCCAAACGCCGACTAAAGTCGCAATCGCGGGCCAACTGCGCTCCTGGCGTCAGTTGACGCGGACGACGTCGGCCCCGAGGGCCTGAAGTTGCGGGACGAAGCCCGCGTAGCCGCGATCGATGTGGTGCACCTCGGCCACCTCGGTGACGCCGTCGGCGACCAGGCCGGCCAGCGTCAGGGCCGCGCCGCCCCGGATGTCGGTCGCCCGGACAGGTGCTCCCGACAGCAGCGGGCGGCCGTGCACGATCGCGTGATGGCCGTCGGTGCGTACGTCGGCCCCGAGACGGGCCAGCTCGTCAACGAACATGAACCGGGCCTCGAACACATTCTCCGTGATCATGGCCGTGCCTTCGGACACCGAGGCAAGGGCGATCACGGCCGGTTGCAGATCGGTGGGAAATCCAGGATAGGGCAGCGTCACGATGTCGACGGCGCGCAGTCGGCCGGTGCCGCTGACCCGGAAGCCGTCCGGATGGACCTCGACCATCGCGCCGGCATCGGCAAGGCGGCTGAGCGGCACGGTCAGGTGCTCCGCGACACCACCGCGGATCGTGACGTCACCCCAGGTCATCGCGGCCGCGATCGCCCACGTGCCGGCGACGATCCGGTCGGAGACCGTTCGATGCGTCACCGGGCGCAGACCCTCCACGCCTCCACGACGAGAGTCGGCGTCCCCTCACCGTCGATCTGAGCGCCCATCGCCCGCAACATCGCGCAGATATCGATGATCTCCGGCTCGCGGGCGGCGTTGTCGATGATGGTGGTGCCCTTCGCGAGCACGGCGGCGGTCAGGATGTTCTCGGTCGCACCGACACTCGGGAAGTCGAGCCAGATCGTCGTGCCGATCAGCCGGCTCGCCGTAGCGATCAGGAAGCCGTGCTCGTTGGTGATCGTCGCGCCCAGCCGCTGCAACCCGTCGATGTGCATGTCGAGACCGCGCGATCCGATCGCATCGCCGCCGGGCAGCGCGACCCGCGCCTCACCGCACCGGCTCACGAGCGGGCCGAGCACGCAGATCGAGGCGCGCAGACGGCGTACCAGGTCGTAGTCGGCCTCGCTGGCCGGCTGCGCCGGCACGCCGATCCTGATCCGGTCGCCGTCCGCCGTGACCTCGCAGCCGAGACGGCGGAGCAGATCGCACATGATCGTCACGTCAACGATGTCGGGCACCGCGGTCAGCTCGGTCGTGCCCTCGGCGAGCAACGCCGCCGCCATGAGCTTGAGCGCACTGTTCTTCGCACCGGTGACCGGCACCTCCCCCGCCAAGCGGGCTCCGCCGTTGACGACGAACCGTTGCATCGGCACATCGTACGGTGCTCCGGGCACCCGATTCCGCGGCGGGCGCCAGGGCGTCGGGGGACCGAACCTCGATTCGAAAGACATGGGCACCCGGTGCCGATCCGGCTCGACAGGCCGTACGGTTTGGCCATGGCCGTGCATCTGACCCGCATCTACACCCGGACCGGCGACGACGGCACGACCGGGCTGGGCGACTTTCGCCGGGTTCCCAAGACCGACGCCCGGCTGGTCGCCTACGCCGACGTCGATGAGACGAACGCCGTGATCGGCGTCGCGCTCGCCCTCGGCGAGCTCCCTGAGCCGGTACGCCGGGTGCTCACCCGGGTGCAGAACGACCTGTTCGACGTGGGCGCCGATCTGTGCGTCCCGTACGCCGAGGACGATCAGCAGTCCCGGCTGCGCGTCGTGGACGAGGACGTCGAACGCCTCGAGCGGGCCTGCGACGAGTTCAATGCCGGCCTCGAGCCGCTGACCAGCTTCATCCTGCCCGGGGGTGCCCCCGCGGCGGCGCTGCTGCACCAGGCCCGGACCGTCGCGCGCCGGGCCGAGCGCTCGGCATGGGCCCTCATCGACGCCGAGCCGGAGCGCACCAACGTGCTCGCCGCGAAGTACCTCAACCGGCTCTCCGACCTGCTCTTCGTGCTGGCACGGGTCGCGAACCCCGGCGGCGACGTGCTCTGGCGGCCCGGCGACAGCCGCTGACCGGCGCCACGGCCGCTCAGCCGTAGGTGGGTTCCTGCGGCCACCCCTCGGGCGAGTCCTCCCAGTCCTCCTGCCGCCCGTACGGCGCCAGGTCGAGGATGTTGGTCACGAACATCAGCCGGTCCACGCCGCGCTGCTCGGTGCTGTAGCTGCGGTAAACCTCGTCACCGTGGCGCAGGAAGACGCTCAGCATGAAGCCGCCGTCGCAGCCGCAGTCGGCCGCGAACGTCGTACCGTGCGACGACACGAACGGCATCGTCCAGCCCTTCTCCGCCCGGATGGCCTCGATCTGCGGCAGCGGCATGTCGGAGATGGTCGCCCAGCTCACCCCTGCCCCCGCGAGGCCCTCGAGATTGACGACGTTGTTGGTGAATCCGGTGCAGCCCGGGCAGTAGCCGTCCGGTCCGACATCCATGAATTGGTAGACCGCGAGCTGGTCGCGGCCCTCGAAGAGATCGAGCAGGGTGCGTGGTCCGGACCCCGACGCGAAGCGGTACGACGGCTCGAAGCGCACCATCGGCAGCCGGCGCCGCCTGGCCGCCAGCGCGTCGAGCGCGCGGGTGGCCTGCTTCTCGGCGACCAGCAATTCGGATCTCGCTGGCCGCCACTCCTCGGCTGAGACGACCGGCGACATGGCCTGGGCGGGTCGGGACGCAGTGCTCACGGCAGGACTCCTTTCCGGCGCACCGCGTTGGTGCGCTATCAGTACGACGGAGCCGGGGCGCGCTCCTCGACACGAGGCCGGTCCTCACCCACTCGACCGAGATCGATGGGGTCGAGGCAATCGCACCGCATCGATCAGGGCAGCGTCCAGTCGATCGGGCCGCTGCCCTGCTCGGCGAGCAGGGCGTTGACCCGGCTGTAGGGCTTGGAGCCGAAGAACCCGCGGGCGGCCGACAGCGGGCTGGGGTGCGCGCTCTGCACGACCGGGGTATCGGCGAGCAGCGGACGCAGCGATTGCGCGTCCCTGCCCCACAGGATGGCCACGAGGGGTCCGGATCGCGCGACCAGAGCGCGCACGGCCTGGTCGGTGACCTGCTCCCAGCCCTTGCCGCGGTGCGAGGCCGGCGACCCGGGGCGGACGGTGAGCACTCGATTGAGCAGCAACACGCCGCGGCCGGTCCACGGCGAGAGGTCGCCGGTGCCGGGCACCGGCACCCCGACGTCGTCGACCAGCTCGGTGAACATGTTGCGCAGGCTCCCGGGCAACGGCCGGACCGACGGCTCGACCGAGAACGACAGGCCGACCGGGTGCCCGGGTGTCGGATAGGGGTCCTGGCCGACGATGAGCACGCGTACGCCGTCGAAGGGTTGGGTGAAGGCCCGAAGGACGCGGTCGCCCGCGGGCAGGTAGCGACGATCGGCCGCGAGCTCGGCCCGCAGGAAATCGCCCATCGCCGCGATCTGACCAGCGGCCGGTTCCAACGCATCGGCCCAGCCCGGATCCAGGATCTCCGCCAGCGGTCGTGGACTCATGCCGTCACCGGGTCGCCGTCGGACCGCGCGCGGGCGGGCACCTACACCGGCCTCGGCCGGGCCCGGTGGGTCTGTGCCGACCCGGGCGGCGACGACTCGAGCCAGGACAGGAAGCCCGGAATGGCATCCGGCGTCAAGGCCAGCTGGACCAGCGTGCCGTCGACGCTGCACTCGAGCACCGCCGCGCGCGGCTGCACCCCCCACGTTTCGACACTGTCCGGGTCGCGCTGGCGCTCGACCGCGATGGCGGACCGGGACAGCATCCGGCTCGGTCGCGGCATCAGGCTGAGGGCGCGAAACCACTCGAGCTGGTCGCCGGCGTACCGGCCGACACCCAGCGCCCAGCCGCCGCCGGCCTTGCCGACCCGGATCCGCAGGGCCATGTCGACGGCTCCCGCCGCCCGCAACAGGATCCGGCGCCGCACGACGAGCGCGAGGATGAGGACAACGATGACAGCGAGGACGGCGAGGACAATCTCGATGAATTGCATCGGCTCGCCCGCCCTTCGCCCGGCTCAGGCCGCGCGACCGACCGCGGCAAGGCGGATGCGCGCACGTTGTTCGGCGGCCGGTGCCCACGGCTCGTCGCCGGCATCGCGCGCCCGCTCGAGTGCCTGCGCCGCCCGGTCGGCGTCGATGTCGTCGGCGAACTCGGCCGTCTCGGCGAGGATGGACACGCCGTCCTCCGTCACCGAGATGAAGCCGCCGTGCGGAGCGACCACCAGCTCGGCCCCCTCGGTGCGCCGGATGCGTACGACGCCGTCCAGCCGGCCGAGCAACGGGGTGTGGCCCGGCTGCACGCCAAGCTCGCCTTCGGTCGTCCGGGCGATCACGATCGTCGCGTCACCGGACCACAACTCCTGCTCGACCGAGACGACCTCGACATGCAGCGCGCCGGATCGGGTCCCGGTCCCGCCGCCGTCAGCGTCACGGGCCGACGCCACGTCAGTCATAATCACGTCCTTCCGGTCCTGCCCTGCTTCGCCCTCGTGCTCGGGAACTCGAGGGTCCCCTATCCTGCCGTTCCCCGGAGCCCTGTGTCATCAAGGCCTGTGTTCATCAGCCGTGGTGTGACGCCCAGATCGCCAGCAGGACGATGCCCGCGAACATCACGAGTCCGCCCAGAAGGATCAGCCAGCCCTGGACCGGCTGACCCGGTCGTTGCGGATCCATCGGCATCCGGCCAGCCTAGCGATCACGCCTTGCCGGCAATTCGCTTGGCGTTGGCTTCTACGTCCTCGATGCCGCCGCAGTTCAGGAACGCCTGCTCGGGCAGGTGGTCGTAGTCCCCGTCGCACAGCGCCTTGAAGGACGAGATCGTGTCCTCGACCGGAGTGAACTTCCCCGGGATACCGGTGAACTTCTCGGCCACGAAGAACGGCTGCGAGAGATAACGCTGCAGCCGCCGGGCCCGTTGCACGACGATCTTGTCCTCCTCAGACAGCTCGTCGACGCCGAGAATGGCGATGATGTCCTGCAGCTCCTTGTTGCGCTGAAGGATCTCCTTCACCCGCTGCGCCACGTCGTAGTGGTCCTGGCCCACGTAGCGTGCGTCCAGGATTGTCGAGGTCGAGGCCAGCGGATCGACCGCCGGGAAGATCCCCATCGAGGCGATCGACCGCTCGAGGTTGGTCGTCGCGTCCAGGTGGGTGAAGACCGCCGACGGCGCCGGGTCGGTGTAGTCGTCGGCCGGCACGTAGACCGCCTGCAGCGAGGTGATCGAATGCCCGCGGGTCGAGGTGATCCGCTCCTGCAGCTGGCCCATCTCATCGGCCAACGTCGGCTGATACCCCACCGCCGAGGGCATCCGGCCGAGCAGGGTCGACACCTCTGAGCCGGCCTGGGTGAAGCGGAAGATGTTGTCAATGAACAGCAGCACGTCCTGGTCCTGCTCGTCGCGGAAGTACTCGGCCATCGTCAGCGCCGACAGGGCCACGCGCAGGCGGGTGCCCGGCGGCTCGTCCATCTGACCGAAGACGAGGGCGGTGTCGTTGATGACGCCGGCCTCGATCATCTCCACCCAGAGGTCGTTACCCTCGCGGGTGCGCTCGCCCACGCCGGCGAACACCGACGTGCCGGAGAACTCCCGCGCGATCCGGGTGATCATCTCCTGGATGATGACCGTCTTGCCGACGCCGGCCCCGCCGAACAGGCCGATCTTGCCGCCCCGGACGTAAGGGGTGAGAAGGTCGATGACCTTGATGCCGGTCGGCAGCATCTCGGTCTGGCCCTCGATCTGGTCGAATGCCGGCGCCGATCGGTGGATCGGCCACGTCTCGCCCTCGAAGCGGGCGTCCGGGTCGTCGAGGCAGCGGCCCAGGGCGTTGAAGACGTGCCCCTTCACCTGGTCACCGACGGGGACGGAGATCGGCGCGCCGGTATCGGCGACGCCGGCACCGCGAACGAGACCGTCGGTGGGCTGCAGCGCGATCGCCCGCACCATGTTGTCGCCCAGGTGCTGGGCCACCTCGAGGTCGAGGACGCGGTCGTCCTGGTCGGCGATCCGCAGCGTCAGCCGGTTGAAGAGCTCCGGGATGGCGCCGTGCGGGAACTCGACATCGACGACCGGGCCGATGATGCGGACGACCCGGCCGGTCGCATTGCCGGTCGCCGATGCGGCCCCGGAATCGGTGGCGGTGGCGGTCATATCCATCCCCTTGCTTTCCTCGATACGGCTTTCCTCGGTACGGCTTTCCTCGGTACGGCGGCGTGCGGTGCGGGGCCGATCATCTGGAGGCCGCGAGCGCGTCGGCGCCGCCGACGATCTCGGACAGCTCCTGGGTGATCACAGCCTGTCGCGCCTGGTTGATCTGGCGGGTGTAACCCTTGATCAGCTCGTCGGCGTTGTCGCTGGCCGCGGCCATGGCGCGCTGGCGAGCGGCCGACTCCGACGCGGAGGCCTCCAGCAATGCGGCGTACAACCGGCTGGTGACGTACTGCGGCAGCAGCGACTCCAGCAGGGTTTCCGGGTCTGGCTCGAACTCGTACTCCGGCAGGTAGCCGGCGGGAGGTGCCTCGGTCGACTCCTCGACCACGAGCGGCGCGATCCGCTTGGCCACCGCCCGCTGCGTCACCATGTTGACGAACTCGGTGTAGACGATGTGCAGCTCGTCGACGCCCTGCAGGGCACCACTGGTCGTCGTGTCGCCCGCCAAGGCGTCGCCGCCCTGGGCGGCGCGACTCTCGCTCACGCGCACCTGCCCGCGGACGGCGGCGTCGTCGATCCTGGAGTCGTCCCGCAGATCGACCGAGGACTCGGGGCCCTCGACGGTCTCCTCGGCGTCGGTCATGAAGGCCCGGACGAGGGCCTCGCCCACGTCGCGGGCGTGCGGGTAGTGCGGCTGCTCGGAGAATCCGGTCCACTCCGCCTCGATCGGCCGGTTGCGGAAGCGGTAGTAGGTCACGCCCTTGCGGCCGATCAGGTACAGCTTGGGTTCCTTGCCCTGCTCCTGCAGCAGCTCGGCCAGCTCGTTGGCGGCCTTGATCGCGTTGGAGCTGTAGCCGCCGGCCAGGCCACGGTCACTCGTGACGACCAGGATGGCCGCCGTCTTCGGCTCCTCGCGCTCGTGCAGCAGTGGGTGCTCGAGGTTGCTGGTGCTGGCCAGCGCCGACAGGGCTCGGGTGAGCTGCTCGGCGTAGGGCTGGCTGGCCCGCATCCGGGCCTGCGCCTTGCCGATGCGGGAGGCCGCGATGAGCTCCATCGCCTTGGTGATCTTCTGCGTCGATACCACCGACGTGCGCCGACGGCGCAGCACGCGCAAGTTCGCGGGCACGGGTCAGCTCCGGTCCGGCGCCGGCGGCGTGTAACGGGTGACTTTCTCCTGGCCGACATCGCCGGACTGCATCGCCTCGGCCTCCTCGTGGCCGAGGATCGACTTGCCGGAGGACGTCGTGAACTCCGCCTTCACCTCGTCGATGATCGAGCCGAGCGTGTCGGTGATCTCGTCATTGATCTCGCCGGACTCGCGCAGGGTATCGAGCACGCCACTGTCGCTGTGGGCCACCCGCTCGAGCATGGCCTCCTCGAAGGCGCGGACGTCCTCGACCGGTACGTCGTCGAGCTTGCCCGTCGTGCCGGCCCAGATCGAGACGATCTGACGCTCGACGGGGTAGGGCGTGTACTGCGCCTGCTTGAGCAGCTCGTACATCCGCTCGCCGCGGGCCAGCTGGGACTTGGAGGCGTCGTCGAGGTCGGAGCCGAAGGACGCGAACGCCTCCAGGTCGCGGTACTGCGCGAGGTCGATCCGCAGCGTTCCGGCCACGGCCTTCATCGCCCTGACCTGCGCGCCCGAGACCCGGGATACGGAGTTGCCGACGTCCATCGCCGGCCGCTGGCCGGAGTTGAAGAGGTCGGACTCGAAATAGCACTGGCCATCGGTGATCGAGATGACGTTGGTCGGGATGTAGGCGCCGATGTCGTTGGCCTTGGTCTCGATGATCGGCAGGCCGGTCATCGAACCGCCGCCCATCTCATCGGAGAGCTTGGCGCAGCGCTCCAGCAGCCGGGAGTGCAGGTAGAAGACGTCGCCCGGATAGGCCTCGCGGCCCGGCGGGCGGCGCAGCAGCAGCGATACCGCGCGGTAGGCCTCGGCCTGCTTGGACAGGTCGTCGAAGACGATCAGCACGTGCTGCCCGTCGTACATCCAGTGCTGCCCGATCGCCGAGCCGGTATAGGGAGCGATGTACTTGAAGCCGGCCGAGTCCGACGCCGGCGCCGCCACGATGGTCGTGTAGTCCATCGCCCCGGCATCATCGAGCGCGGCCTTCACGTTGGCGATCGTGGAGGCCTTCTGGCCGATCGCGACGTAGATGCACTTGACCTGCTTTTTCGGATCGCCGCTGCGCCAGTTGTCGGCCTGGTTGATGATCGTGTCGACCACGACCGCGGTCTTGCCGGTCTGCCGGTCACCGATGATCAGCTGCCGCTGGCCGCGGCCGATCGGCGTCATCGCGTCGATCGCCTTGATGCCGGTCTGCAGCGGTTGGCGGACCTCCTGGCGCTGCACGACCGACGGGGCCTGCAGCTCCAGCTCCCGATACTCGCTGGTCTGGATCTCGCCGCGACCGTCCAACGGACTGCCCAGCGGGTCGACGACCCTGCCCAGGTAGGCGTCGCCGACCGGCACGGACAGCACCCGGCCGGTGCGCTTGACGCTCTGGCCCTCCTCGATGTGCTCGGCGTCGCCGAGGATCACCACACCGATCGAGGAGACGTCGAGGTTGAGCGCCAGGCCCAGCACGCCGCCGGGGAACTCGAGCAGCTCGTTGGTCATCGCCGACGGGAGCCCCTCGACGTGCGCGATACCGTCGCCCGTGCTCGCGACCGTGCCGACCTCTTCGCGGGTCGCGTCGGTGGAGTATGACGACACGTAGTTCTCGATCGCGCTGCGGACCTCGTCCGCGGAGATCGTCAACTCGGCCATGATCTCGTCGTCCCTATCTCTCTCGGTTTCTCGGGGGCTGATGGTTCAGTGTCCGTCACGTTCATTTCAGGGCCTGTCGGGCGACGATGCCAGGCGCGCCGCCCTCCGGGCGACGGGTCGCACCAGGAGCACCTTGTTCATGCCAGGGCCCGTCGGGCGACGGACAATTTGTGCACCACGCTGCCGTCGATGACCTCGTCACCGACCCTGACGACCATGCCGCCGAGCAGGTCGGGCTCGACCTCGACCCGCAACTCGACATCCCGACCGTAGATGCGGGTCAGCGCGGCGACCAGCCGATCGTGCTGCTCCGCGGTCAGGGGCACCACGCTCGTCGCCACGGCCACGAGACGGTCACGTCGTACCGCCGCCATGGTGGAGATCTGGCCGACGACGTGCTCCAGGCCGCGCCCACGGGAGCTCGCCGTCGCCTGTTCGAGCAGCCGCTTGGTCTGCGCGCTCACCTTGTCGCCGACCACCGCGGCGAGCAGTCCGATCCGCCGGTCCGTGGGTCGGGTGCGGTCAGAGAGCAGGAGCTGCAGCTCGGGCTCGCGGGCAAGGACACGTCCGAACCGGAACAGCTCGTCCTCGACGGTGTCGAGGCGCCCCTCGCGCTCGGCCGAATACAGCAGCGACTCCCGCCCGAGTGCGTCGACGGCGTCCGAGAGGTCGCCCGGCGCACCCCATCCACCGCGGACGGCGGATTCGAGCAGCGACGCCGTCTCGTCACCGACCTTGTTGGACAGCAGTCTCGACAGGAGTCCGGCCTTCGCATCGGCCGCCGATGACGGGTCGGTGAGCAGCCGGCGCAGGATCGGGTTGCCATCGATCAGCTCACCGACCGAGAACATCTCGTCGGCGACCCGCGCCAGCGTCTGCGGGTCGCTGGCGCCGGCGAATCGGCGCAACTGCTCCTGCACCGCCGCCAGCGTGTCTCGGCTCGCACCTTGCATCAGTGCTGTCCTGACCCCGGCGGCCCGGATGACGGGCGGATCGCGGTGGCGCCACCCGAAGCACCGGCGGGCTCCGACATCCCGTCGAGCTCGTCGATGAAGCGATCCACCGTGCCGCGTCGGCGGGTTTCGTCCTCCAGGTTTTCGCCCAGGACTCGGCCGGCGAGCTGCACGGAGAGCTGCCCGATCTCGGTCCGCAGCTCGGAGACGACCTGCCGCCGCGACGCGGCCAACTCGGCCTCGCCGTGCGCCTGGATCCGGTCCGACTCGGTCCGAGCGGCCTCGCGCATGTCCTCGACGATGCGCTGACCCTCGGCCCGGGCGTTCTCGCGGATCTGCGCCGCTTCGGAACGGGCTCCGGCGAGCTGCTCCTGGTACTGCTTCAGCGCGGCCGCGGCCTCGGCCTGTGCCTCTTCGGCCCGCTTTATGCCACCTTCGATCGCTTCGGTGCGCTCGGCGTAGGTTTGCTCGAATCGCGGCGTGACGTATTTCTTCATCAGCCACACCAGGATCAGGAACACGATGACGACGAGGATGATCTCGGCGGTGTGCGGAATAACCGGGTTGGGACTTTCCTCGGCCGCCCGGTCGCCCGCAGCGAGAAGCCTCGCGGCGTGCTGCATGTGCTGGTCCATCGACGAGAGCCCTGCTTACTTGAGCACGAATGCGAGGGCGATACCGATGATCGCGAGCGCTTCGGTGAGTGCGAAGCCGAAGATCGCGATCGACTGCAGTCGGTTCTGCGCCTCGGGCTGACGCGCGACGCCGTTGATGTACGCCGCGAAGATCAGGCCGATGCCGACGCCCGGGCCGATGGCCGCGAGGCCGTAGCCGATCATGTTGAGGGAGCCTGCCATTTTCTCGACGTTCCTTTCGGTTGCGAGGTCCGCGGCGGTCGTCGGCCTCGGTCTGGTTGCGGTTCTTGGTTCTTTGGATCGTGCCGTCGTGCGATCGATTCAGTTATCCGGCGCCGCTAGCGCAAATCGATGACCGGATCAGTGGCTGTCCGTCACCGCACCGGCGATATACGTGGCAGTGAGCAACGCGAAAACGTACGCCTGCAGGACTTGCACGATGATCTCGAGGAAACCGACGGCGATTCCGAGCAGGAAGGCGAGGATCCCGACCGGCTTGTAGAGCGCGTGGCTGGAGTGCAACAGCAAGTAGGCACCGCCCATCGAGAACAGGATGATGAGCAGGTGCCCGGCGAACATGTTGGCGAAGAGACGAAGGGACAGGGTGATCGGCCGGACGACGATGTTCGACAAGAACTCCAGCGGCATGATCAGCGGCAGGATCACCTTGCTGACGCCGGTCGGGATGCATTGCCGCTTCAGGTAACTGCCGAAGCCGTGCCTCCTGATGCCGACGCCGTTGTAAAGAATCCAGGACATGGCCGCCAAGCCGTAGGCGAACCCGACGTGAGAGATCGTGGAGAACTGGATGATCGGCACCATGCCGAAGAGGTTGTTCACCAGGACGAAGTAGAAGAGCGCGAACAGGTACGGCACGTAGCGGGCGAAGTCCTTCGACCCGATGATGTCGCGCGCCACGCTGTTGCGGACGAAGCCGTAGGCCTGCTCGCCGACGAAGGCCAACTTCCCGGGGACGATCGCTTCGCGTCGAGCGGCGGCGTAGAAGACCGCGAAGATCAGGATCGCGGAGCAGACCAGCAGGACGGTCGGCTTGTCGACGAGGTACTGGTGACCGCCATGGAAAATGTCGCCGACCCGCGCAATGCCGGGCAGCTCGAAGTCCCTTGGCGAGGGGGCATTGAATCCCGCTGCGAGGGTGGCGGCACTCACGCGGTCTCCTCTCGCGGGGTGTCGTCGGTCGCGCCCGCACCGGGCCCTGTCGCCGAGCTTGGGGTCGAAGTCGATGTCGGGCCGCGCGGCCGGTCCCGGTTGACCTTCTGCGGCGCGGCTCCGCTATTCGATCGTATGACGGTCGATCTGTTATCTGATCTGGGTGCAAACGCTTGCCGATGATGAAGGAAGGTCACGTAGATGCCGAACGCCGCGCCCGCCACGATGCCCATCGGCAGCAAGAATGCGGTGTGTAGCCACCGGTCGAGCAACCAGCCGATGACGCCGTAGAGCGCAACTCCGGCCACGACGTGCCCGAACGCGGCCCAGGGATCCCCTGATCCTCCGGACGGAGGCTCGGGGGTGCTCCCGGGCTCGCTCATCTCGCGGATGACTCTAGCAGCCGATTCAGGCAGCCCTGCACACCGCTCCCATCAAGAGTTCGCCATCACCGCACCAAGGGGTCATGAGTCCGGAGCGCCCCGCTCGCGAGAGCGCAGAACCGGCCACAGCACGGCGCCGAGCCAGCCGAATACTCCGACGATGATGGCGGCGGCAAACGCCGGGAGGTCCAGCGGCGTCGTGCGCAAGCCGGCGAGCAACAACGCCAGGATGACGACCTTGCCGAGATAGGTCATCAATGCAATCGGGAGCGTCAACGTCGGGTGAATCCGGTCGGCCCACGCGACGGCGAGCGAGCTGAGGGTGAAGAAGATGCCGACCACCATCAGGCCGAGCCCGGCCGCCAGCGCGGCGGCCTCAGCACGTGCTGCGGCAGTGATCGGGATGCCGATGACGGCGAGTGTGAGCAGCACGATCAGCGGGGAACGCAGGTGGCTCAGCCGTGAGCTACCCGACACGCGGCGTCACGGGCACGATGATGGCGACCGACCCCTCATCGGTGCCCGTGCGATATGCCGCGGCGCAGGGCGATCAGCCGGGGCAGCATCGAGAGGATGAGACCTACAACGGCCAGAGCCCCGACCATGGCGAGCACCGTTGCGACCGAGTCGACGAAGGCGATCGCAACACCGCCCGACGCGACCAACGCGGTCCAGAAGTAGATGATCAGCACCGCACGTCGCTGCGAGTGCCCGAGCATCAGGATGCGGTGGTGCAGGTGCTTGGCGTCGGCGCTGAACGGCGATCGTCCGCGGCTGACCCGGCGTACCACGGCAAGGACGAGATCGGCCAGCGGGACGGCGAGCACCGTCAGCACGATGACCGACGGCACCAGCACCGGGAGGGAGCCCAGCGTGGTGCGGTCGAAGGATTGCGAGTCGGCACTGGACGCGCTGACCGACGCCGCCGCGAGCAATAGGCCGAGCATCCGCGCCCCGGAATCTCCCATGAAAATCCGCGCGGGATTGAAGTTGTGCGGTAAGAACCCGATGCAGCAACCAGCCGTAACGGCACAGATCAGGGTCGGGGCGAACGCGACGTCGTACTGCAATCGACCCAGGTGGTAGGTGTAGGCGAAGAATGCCAGCGCCGCGATCGCCGAGACGCCCGCGGCCAAACCGTCGAGGCCGTCGATGAAATTGACCGCGTTGATCAGCAGGGCGCAGAAGAGAATCGTGATCGGCACGGCCGTCGTCCGGTCCAGCAACAACGTCCCGATGCCGTGGAACGGCAGGTACAGACCGTAGATCTGGACGCCCGCAAGGACCATGACACCCGAGGCCAGAACGTCTCCGGTCAGCTTGGTCCACGGGTCGAGGTCATAGCGATCGTCGAGCACGTTGATCGCGCAGATCAGCAGCGCGCCGGCTCCGACGCCGACCACGATGTTGGAACCGGCGAAGGTCCGGTGCAGCGTCGGCATCTGGCTCGCGACGAAGAGGCCCGCCACGACGCCGACCACCATGGCCACACCGCCCAGCTGCGGGGTAGGGATCTTGTGCACGTCGCGGTCGCGGGGGGCCTTCACCGCCCCCCAGCTCATGGCGAGGCGGCGGACCAGCGGGACCAGCAGGAAGGTCACGGCCGCCGACACGAGGAGCACCAGAGCGTACTCACGCACGGATAGGCACCTCCCTCGCGGCCGGGATGCGGTTGGGCGCCGTCATGACACCCATCGGATGCGTTACCCATGCGTGCCCGCCGGGCCTACGCCGGATGTCCCAACCCTGCGCAAGCCTCACCTTACGGCGAATCACGGGCGCCCGAGGCTATCCCGACGCGTCGTCCGGCGAGCGGTTCGCGGTCTCGGCGTTCATCGGCGTCACCGGCTCGGGTTGGGTTGCCACCCGCTCGGGGTGCGCGGGCTGCTCGGCCGCCTCGTCGGGCTGCGCGGCCTCGGCCGCCTCGTCGGGCTGCGCGGCCTCGGCCGCCTCGTCGTGCTGCGCGGCCTCGGCCGCCTCGTCGGGCTGCGCCGCCGGTACGACGTCCGCGTCCGCCGACGCGGCCGGGCTGTCGGTCTCCTTGCGCCGCAGCGCGACCATCAGCTCGTCGACGACCTCCTGCAGCTGCTCCACGGTCACGGTGCCCTCGCGGCGGACCGCGGGAACCGGCCCGGTCAGGTCGATGATCGTCGACGCGAGTGTCCCGGTGGGCGCATCACCACCATCGAGGTAAACCGTCACCGCCTCGCCGAGCGCCTCGCGCGCGTCGGACGCGGTGAGCGCGGCCGGCGCTCCGTGCTTGTTGGCGCTCGTGACCGCCAGCGGTCCGGTCCGCTTGAGCAGTTCCAGCGCGACCGGATGGGCCGGCATTCGCACCGCGACGGTGCCGCGGGTGTCGCCGAGGTCCCAGACCAGCGAGGGTGCGTGCTCGACGATGAGGGTGAGACCGCCCGGCCAGAACGCCTCGATCAGGTCACGCGTGGTCGAGTCGACGCCGAGCATCAGGCCCTCGAGTCCCTCCCAGGAGCCCACGAGCACCGGCGGCGGCATCTCGCGGCCGCGGCCCTTGGCCGCGAGCAGGTCCGCGACGCCCTCCGGTGAGAACGCGTCCGCCGCGACGCCGTAGACGGTGTCCGTGGGGATCACGACGAGCTCGCCGCGCCGGATCGCGTCCGTTGCGGCATCCAGCCCGTAGGTGCGGTCGTCGGGCTGTGCGCAGTCGTAGAACAGGCTCATCGACGTCGTCCCTCCGAGATGCTGCTGGGTGCCGCGGCCGCTGTGTGCACTGTGTGTACGGCGCGCACGGCGGTGGTGAAGCGTGGTCGGCCGGCGAGGTCGGGGTGATCCTGCACCGACCGCCATGCCGAGTGACAGCGTGCCATCCCACCGGCGGACCGTGCCGCCGGACTCCCCGACGTGGCCGCTGGCCGGACCGCGAAGAGCGCCGGAACCGTCGCTCCCTGCACGTCAGCGTGCTCGATCGCGACCGACCCGCCGTCGCGGAGCAGCCGCGCGGCGGTGTCGCGTACGACGCGGATCACGTCGAGTCCGTCGGAGCCGCCCCAGAGCGCGAGGGCTGGATCATGCCGCTCGACCTCGGGTTCGGTATGCGCGCCGAGCGGGATGTACGGCGGGTTCGCCACGACCAGATCGACGGTGCCGTCGAGCTCGGGCAAGGCCGTGGCGACATCGGCCGGGATGATCCTCACGCGCTCGGCGAGGCTCGGGTCACGGCCGCTCAGCTCGTCGAGATTGCGCCGGGACCAGGCCACGGCGCTCGCGTCCAGCTCGACGGCGTACACCCTCGCCCGCTGCACCTCGTCCGCGATTGCGAAGGCGAGCGCGCCGCTGCCGCTGCATAGATCCACCACTACCGGAGCCCCGATGCCGGCGACCTGGCGCAGCACCCAGTCGACGAGTACTTCGGTCTCCGGCCGCGGGATGAAGACCCCTGGACCGACCGCGAGGTCCAGGCGCCGGAAGCCGGCCCGGCCAGTCAGGTGCTGCAACGGGATCCGATCGGCGCGCTGACCCACGAGGGTGCGGTACGCCGTCGCCGCGTCGTCATCGACGCGGTCCGCCGTGAGCAGGCCGGCTACGGGCACGCCGAACACGTGCGCGAGCAGCGCCCGGGCGTCGTACTCGGGGCTCGGCACACCAGCGCGCCGCAGCACCGCTGCCGCGTCTTGCATCAGCGCCGCGGGCGCGCGATCGGTCACCGCCGTCACCGGTCGCCGGCGGCGGCGAGCAGGGCCTCGGCGTCCGCCTCGGCCAGCGCGTCGAGCACCGCGTCGAGGTCGCCGTCCAGCACGGCGTCCAGGTTGTAGGCCTTGTAGCCGACGCGGTGATCGGCGATGCGGTTCTCCGGATAGTTGTAGGTGCGGACCCGCTCGGACCGGTCCACGGTGCGTACCTGGCTGCGCCGCGCGTCGGCGGCCTCGCGGTCCTGCTCGTCCTGGGCGGCGGCGAGCAGCCGCGATCGGAGCACCCGCAGGGCGGCCTCGCGGTTCTGCAGCTGCGATTTCTCGTTCTGCATCGACACGACGATGCCGGTCGGGACATGGGTCATCCGGACGGCCGAGTCGGTGGTGTTGACGCTCTGCCCGCCAGGACCGGAGGACCGGAACACGTCGATCCGAAGGTCGGCGGGATCGATTTCGACGTCGATGTCCTCGGCTTCGGGAAGGACGAGTACGCCGGCCGCGGAGGTGTGGATGCGCCCCTGCGATTCGGTGACCGGCACCCGTTGCACCCGGTGCACGCCGCCCTCATATTTCATCCGGCGCCACACCCCGCCGCGCGCTCTGACCGCGACGCTCACGTCGCGGTATCCGCCGAGCTCGGTCGGCTCAGCATCGAGGATCTCGGTCTTCCAGCTCTTGCGCTCGGCGTAGCGCAGGTACATCCGCAGCAGGTCGCCGGCGAAGAGCGCCGATTCCTCGCCGCCCTCCCCCGCCTTGATCTGCAGGATGACGTCCTTGCCGTCGCTCGGATCGGACGGCAGCAGCGCCGTGCGCAGCGCGGCGCGGAGCTGCGCCAGGCGCGACTCGATCTGCACCGCCTCGTCGGCGAATGCCGGGTCGTCGCCGGTGAGCTCGACGGCAGCGGCATGGTCGGCCTCGGCCGCCTGGATGGCGTGCGCGGTGGCCACGACGGGCGCGAGCTCGGCGAACCGGCGGCCGAGGTCGCGGGCGCGAGCGGTGTCGTTGTGCACCGCCGGATCGGCGAGCGCGCGCTCAACCTCGGTGTATTCGGACAGGATCGCCGAGAGCGGGCCGGTTCCTGCCTCGCTCATCAGGCTCCACTCCAGCACACCGGACTCCTCGGGCGTCGGCGTGTGCGTGCCGCCGCCGCCTCGTCGTACCGCACACGCAGACGGCGCCCGACCCCGTCGAGGGTCGAGCGCCGTCCAGAGCAGCTACTTGGTGCCGGTCTTCTCGCGCTTGCCGAATCGCTTCTCGAAGCGCGCTACCCGGCCACCGGTGTCGAGGATCTTCTGCTTGCCGGTGTAGAAGGGATGGCAAGCCGAGCAGACCTCGGCGTGCAGCTTCCCGCTCTTGGCGGTGCTGCGAGTGGTGAAGGTGTTACCGCAGGAGCAGGTCACCTCGGTGGTGACGTACTCGGGGTGAATTCCAGCTTTCACGTAATGTCCTTTCTTGTGGCCGCCGGGTCGCCGTCCCTCATGGAGTCGACGTGAGCCGGAACCAATGCGGACCATTCTGCCAGATCGTCGGCGCTCTCGGTGACCAGGCCGGAGATCGGGCGCGAACGTAACGCGACGCCGGGTCGGGGCATTCCGGTGAATTCCCGCCGTCACGGAGGCTCGAGAGTCACGGCCGATCGCCGGCGCACGGCTGACGCGCACGCCGTACCAGGAACCCGCGGCCGGCACCCGATTCGGATGCCGGCCGCGCCCCATGAGTGCGAAACATCGCGATCAGTCGCGGTCGTCCAGTCCCGGCGCCGTCTTCTGCACCTGCATCAGGAACTCGGCGTTGCTGGACGTCTTGCGGAGCCGATCGAGCACCAGCTCGAGGGCCTGCTGCGGTTCGAGGGCGGCAAGGACCCGGCGCAGCTTGTGCACGATCGCGATCTCGTCCGGTCCCATGAGGATCTCTTCCTTGCGGGTGCTCGACGCGTCGACGTCGACCGCGGGGTAGATCCGCTTCTCGGACAGCTTGCGGTCCAGCCGCAACTCGGCGTTGCCAGTGCTCTTGAACTCCTCGAAGATCACCGTGTCACCGGTCGAACCGGTCTCGACCAGCGACGAGGCGATGATCGTCAGCGAGCCGCCGTTCTCGATGTTGCGGGCCGCACCGAGGAACCGCTTCGGCGGGTAGAGCGCCGTCGCGTCGACACCACCGGAAAGGATCCGGCCGCTCGCCGGCGACGCGTTGTTGTAGGCCCGCGCGAGCCGCGTGATGGAGTCCAGCAAAACGACGACGTCGTGTCCCATCTCGACCAGCCGCTTGGCCCGTTCGATGGACAGCTCGGCAACCGTGGTGTGGTCCGAGGGCGGGCGGTCGAAGGTCGAGGCGATGACCTCGCCCTTGACCGACCGCTGCATGTCGGTGACTTCCTCGGGCCGCTCGTCGGCGAGCACGACCATGAGGTGGCATTCGGGATTGTTCGTGGTGATCGCATTCGCGATCGCCTGCATCACCATCGTCTTGCCGGCCTTGGGCGGGCTGACGATGAGTGCTCGCTGGCCCTTGCCGATCGGCATGACGAGGTCGATCACCCGCGTGATGAGGATGTGCGGCTCGGTCTCGAGGCGCAGCCGCTCCTGCGGGTACAGCGGCGTGAGCTTGTGGAACTCGGGCCGCTTCTTGGCATCCTCCGGATCCATCCCGTTGACGGTGTCGAGGCGCACCAGCGCGTTGTACTTGTCGCGCCGCTCGCCCTCTCTCGGCTGGCGCACCGCACCGGTCACGGCATCGCCGCGGCGCAGCGAGTACTTGCGCACCTGCGAGAGCGAGACATAGATGTCGTTGGGCCCGGTCAGGTAACCCGAGGTGCGGATGAACGCGTAGTTCTCGAGCACATCGAGGATTCCGGCGACCGGCAGCAGGACATCGTCCTCGGCGATCACGGGGTCGCTCGTCTCGGTGAACCGCTCCCGGGCGCCGCTACCGCCACTGCGCCCGCGGCGGTCACGGAACCGGCGCCCGCGGCGTCGGCTTCCGCCGCCGTCCTCGTCGTCGCGACCGTCCCGGTTCGGGTTGTTGGTGCCGCTGGTGCTGGTGCTGTTGCGGTTGCGCTGAGCGGCACCGCCGGAGTTGTTGCGATCCCGGTTGCTCTGGCCGTCCCGGTTGTTCTGGCCGTCCCGGTTGTTCTGGCCGTTCTGGCCGTCCCGGTTGTTCTGGCCGTCCCGGTTGTTCTGGCCGTCCCGGTTGCTCTGGCCGTTCTGGCCGTCCCGGTTCTGGGTCTCGCGGTTGCGGCCCTGCTTCTGGTCGTTTCGAGCGGCGCCGGTGTCCTCACCGTCACCGCTCTCGGCGGTCGAGTGCTGGGGCGCATCGTCGGTGCGAGACGGGCTCGACGACTCCGTACCGCGCCCGTTGCCGGACGAAGTAGCCGCGGCCGACGTCGCGGCCGGCTCGGCGGCGGAATCGATCACCGCAGGCGCCCCCGCGGGGCGGTTGGCTGTCCGGCGAGAGCGGGCCGGCCGGGAGGCGGCCGCGCCTGGTACGGCGTCGACCGATGCCGAAACCGCGGCGGCCGAGGCCCGCGGTTGCGCGGAGGCGGTCGGGCTCGACCCGCCGCCCTGACGCTCGGTGATCGCGGCGATGAGGTCGCTCTTGCGCATCCGGCCGGTGGCCGGGATGCCGAGGCTGTGCGCCACCTGGCGCAACTCGGCGAGCACCATGCCGGAGAGCCCGGCACGGCGGTTCCCGTTCGAACGGGACGCGGCCTGATCGGCCGCGGTGTCGGCCGGTGCGGTTAGCACGTCGGGCCGGCTATCAGTGGTGTCGCTCAATGCGGGTCCTTCCCTGGCGACATTCCGCGTTGTGCGGGTATGTCGATGTGTGACGTGAGCGGTGTGAAGGCGAGAAGAGTCTGCTGCGGTGACGAACTCCCCGATCGGGTACGCCGGTAGCGGCTGAGCCCAAAGAACCCCTTCGTCCTACGACCGATCGCAACGGCCATCTGATCCGCGCCGCCGATGTCGGTCACTATGTCGGTCGCCGACCATCCAGATCGCAGCCGCCGTCGGACCGGAGGCAACAACCACGCGCATACAGATGCCGTGGTGGCCTGGCCGGAGCGGGGACCTGATACGTGGCAGAAGGATCCAGAACCGGTGATGTGTCGGTGCCTGCTCTGCTGCGAATGCGCACGCCTTGACAAGGCGACCGAGAGCTAGCGTAGACCGCCGAGCGGTTCGTGGGCAACCGGACGCACCGTCCTTGAACGTGCGTCGGGTGCCGACCTATTCCCCGATGCTCGTGACGGTGGCCCCGCGGACATCCACATCCACCCGGCGCGGCGACCACCCGGGCGGCGCAAACGCGTGCGCAGCGCCCACACTCGTGTCCACGGCCAGCACCAGGACGGCGGGGCCGGCGCCGGACACGGTGGCGGGCAGGCCATGGCTGCGTAGCTCGTGCACGACCCGCAGCGTGTCCGGGATCACCCTCGCCCGCTGATCCTGATGCAGGCGGTCCTCGGTCGCGTCGAGCAGCAGATCGGGGCGATCGGTGAGCGCCCGGACCAGCAGCGCGGCCCGCCCCGCGTTGCGCGCGGCATCGGAATGCCCGACGACGTCCGGAAGCGCTGCTCGCGCCGCGGCGGTCGACGCGGCGTGATCCGGGATGAGGACCACCGGGACGATCCGCGGGTGCGGCCGGAAGGCGGTGAATCGCGGCCCGCGCTTCCCCTGCCAAGCGATCGTGGCGCCGCCGCCCACGCACGCCGCAACATTGTCCGGATGGCCCTCGATGCTCGCGGCGAGCTCGAAGACGCCGATGTCGTCCGGCGCGCCGCCGGCGAGCACCTGGGCGCCGAGCACCCCGGTCACGATGGCCGCTGCGGACGAGCCGAGACCCCTGGCCTGCGGGATGGTGTTATGGCAGGTGAGCCGCAGCCCGGTCGGCGGAAAACCCTTGGCCGCCAGGCATGTGCGCGCACTCGCCACGATGAGGTGCGAGTCGTCCAGCGGTACGTCGCCGGCACCCTCGCCGTCGACCTGCACCGCGCTGGGGCGGTCGCCGGTCACGGTCATCTCGACCTCGTCGTACCAGGCGAGGGCCAGTCCCAACGCGTCGAATCCGGGACCGAGATTGGCGCTGGTCGCCGGCACGCGCACCCGCACGGTGCGCCCGTCCGGGATCACCGTCGGAGCCACCTCAGGCGAGCCCGAGGGCGGCGGCGGCGGCGGTCGAGTCGACCGGGATCGAACGCGGGCTCGGCGCACCGGAGATCGCCCAGTCGGGATCCTTGAGGCCGTTGCCGGTGACCGTGCAGACGACGCGCGCGCCGGCGGGCAGCCGTCCATCCGCGGCCGTCGCGAGCAGACCGGCGACGCTGGCAGCCGATGCCGGCTCCACGAAAACGCCCTCGGAGCGGGCCAGCAGCCGGTAGGCCTCGAGGATCTGCCGGTCGGTCACCGCGTCGATCAGGCCGCCTGACTCGTCCCGGGCGGCGAGCGCCTGCTGCCAGGACGCCGGCTTGCCGATCCGGATCGCGGTGGCGATGGTGATCGGGTGCTCCACGGCGATCCCGGTCACGATCGGCGCCGCCCCAGACGCCTGAAACCCGAACATCCGCGGAGTTGCCGCGACGAGCCCGTCGGCGGCGTATTCGCGATACCCCTTCCAGTAGGCCGTGATGTTGCCGGCGTTTCCGACCGGCAGGCAGTGCACGTCCGGCGCCGCCCCGAGGAGGTCGCAGATCTCGAAGGCGGCCGACTTCTGGCCCTCGATCCGGTACGGGTTGACCGAGTTGACCAGCGTGACCGGGAAATTCGCCGCGAGGTCGCGGGCGAGCACCAGGCAATCGTCGAAGGATCCGTCGACCTGGAGCAGCGTCGCGCCGTGCACCAGGGCCTGGGCCAGCTTGCCGAGGGCGATCTTGCCGCGCGGCACCAGGACGGCGCAGGTCAACCCGGCTCGCACGGCGTACGCCGCCGCCGAGGCGCTGGTGTTTCCGGTGCTGGCGCAGATGACCGCCTTGCTGCCCTCGCTCTTGGCCTGGGTGATCGCGACGGTCATGCCGCGATCCTTGAAGGATCCCGTCGGGTTGGCCCCCTCCACCTTGAGGTGCACAACGCAGCCGGTGCGCCGGGACAGCTCCGGCGCGGCCAGCAGCGGGGTACCTCCCTCAAGGAGGGTCACCGGCTCGGCGTCCGGCGCCAGCGGCAGCCGGTCGCGATAGGTCTCGATCACCCCTCGCCATGCCGGAGCCTGCATCAGCGTCATCGGCGCTCCTCCCCGGCCCCGTCGGTGTCGTTGTCGCCCTCGACCCGCATCACGCTGGTGACCTCGCGGACCGCCTCGATCCGCCGGAGCCCGTCGACGGTCTCCGACAGTGCCGCGTCCGGCGCGGTGTGGGTGACCAGGACGAGGCTCGCATCGGCCCCGCGGCCATCCTGCCGCATCGTCTGGATGCTGACCTCGTGCGCCGCGAAGACCTGGGCAACTTCGGCGAGCACGCCCGGCCGATCGGCCACGTCGATGCTCACGTGATAGCGGGTGCGGGTCTCACCGATCGAGCGGACCGGCAGGTCGGCGTACGCCGTCCGGCCGAGTCCGGACGCGGTTCCCGCGACCCGGTTGCGGGCCACCGCGACGACATCACCGAGCACGGCGCTCGCGCTCGGCGCGCCGCCGGCGCCCGGTCCGTAGAACATCAGCTGGCCCGCGGCCGCCGCCTCGACATAAACGGCGTTGAACGCTCCGCCGACGCCGGCCAGTGCGTGCGTACGCGGAATCATCGCCGGATGCACCCGGACGCCGATCGTCTCATTTCCCGCCGCATCGGTATGGCGTTCGCAGATGGCGAGCAACTTGACAACACAGTGCATACCCGCGGCGCTGGAAATGTCGGCCGCGGTGACCTCTGAAATTCCCTCGCGGTAGACGTCGGCGGCAGTCACAGTGCTGTGAAAGGCAAGCCCGGCAAGGATTGCCGCCTTCGACGCGGCGTCGAATCCGTCGATGTCGGCGGTCGGATCGGCCTCGGCGTAACCGAGCGAGGTGGCCTCGTCAAGAGCATCGCCGAAGCCGGATCCGGTCTCATGCATCCGCGAAAGGATGAAATTGGTTGTACCGTTCACAATACCCAGAACGCGGGTGATGCGGTCACCGGCGAGCGACTCACGCAGCGGCCGCAGCAGCGGGATCGCGCCGGCAACGGATGCCTCGTAATACAGGTCGACCCCGGCATCGCGGGCGGCGCTCTGCATCGCCGCGCCGTCCTCGGCCAGGAGCGCCTTGTTGCCGGTCACGACCGACTTGCCGGTCTTGATCGCTTCGAGCAGCAGCGTGCGGGCCGGCTCGATGCCACCGATCAGCTCGATGACGATGTCGACATCGGGTCGTCGTACCAGCCCGGCGGCATCTGCAGTGAGCAGGGCCGGGTCGATCTCGGGGTGCCGGTGCGGCCGCCGGCAGGCGACGCCGACCAACTCAACCGGCGTCCCGATGCGAGCGGCGAAATCGTCCTGGTGCGCTGCCAGCAACCGCACCACCTGGCTACCGACGGTGCCGCAGCCGAGCAGCGCAAGGCGCACCGTCATTGCGCGACCTCCACGTCCAGGCGCATCAGATCCTCGATCGTCTCCCGCCGCACGATGACCCGCGCGGTGCCGTCGCGGACCGCCAGCACCGGTGGTCGGGGCACGTGGTTGTAGGTGCTGGCCAGACTGCGACAGTAGGCTCCTGTCGCCGCGACGGCCAGCAGGTCCCCAGGACCGATGTCGCCGGGTAGCCACGTGTCGCGGACGATGATATCGCCTGACTCGCAGTGCTTTCCGACGACGCGGCACAGGATCGGCGGTACCGACGAGACCCTGTTGACCAGCGCGCAGGTGTAGGCGGCGCCGTAGAGCGCGGTGCGGACGTTGTCGCTCATGCCGCCGTCGACAGAGACATAGGTACGTCGTCCCTCAACCGGCTTGACCGTGCCGACGCGGTACATCGTGAGGGTGCCCGGTCCGGCGATGGCCCGTCCCGGCTCGACTACGACCTGAGGTAGCGGGAATCGGGCAGCGTCACACTCGCTGCGGACCTGCTCGTGCAGGTCCCGCGCCAGGCGGCCGGCACTGACCGGATCATCCTCGCTGCGGTAGGCGATGCCGAAACCGCCGCCGAGGTCCAGGATCGGCAGGCTCAGGCCGATCTCGTCGCGGATGGCGGCCAGCAGCCCGACCGCGCGGCGCGCGGACACCTCGAAGCCGTCGGTGTCGAAGATCTGCGAGCCGATGTGGCTGTGAATGCCGACCAGCTCGAGGCTTGGCCGCTTGGCGATTTCCCGCGCCGCCTCCAGCGCGTCACCGCCGGCGACCGAGAAGCCGAACTTCTGGTCCTCGTGTGCGGTGGCGATGAACTCGTGGGTGTGGGCCTCCACGCCGACGGTGGCGCGCACGAGCACCTGCTGGCGACGGCCATGGGTCTCCGCGATCGTGGCCAACCGGTCGATCTCGGCGAAGGAGTCGACGATGATCCGGCCGACCCCGGCGGCCACCGCCGTGGCCAGCTCGGCCGGCGACTTGTTGTTGCCGTGCATGCCGATCTGCTCCGGCGGGAAGCCCGCGCGCAGCGCCACGGCGAGCTCGCCCGCACTGCACACGTCGAGGCACAGCCCCTCCTCGCGCACCCAGCGCAGGAGCTCGACCGCGCAGAAAGCCTTGGCCGCGTAGTGCACGTTGTCGGCACCGAAGGCGTCCGCGAATGCCCGCGCGCGGGCGCGGAAGTCGGCCTCGTCCACGACATAGCACGGCGTACCCGCGCTCTCGGCGACCGTGCGAAGGTCGAGGCCGCGCATCCGAAGCGCGCCGTCTGCGCCACGTTCGAGACCGACGGGCCACACGTGGGGATCGATGGTGTCGAGGTCGGCCGGGGCCGGCCGGCCGGCCGGGAGGTCCGCCTCTCCGGCGTGCAGGGCGCCGGCTTCGTGAGTGCGCACGCTCGCTCCTACATCCGATCCGGCGCCGTGACGCCGAGCAGGCCGAGGCCGTTCTCGAGGACGACGCGCGTTGCCTCGACCAGCCATAGCCGCGCGGCGACCAGCTCGACCGCCATCGGCTCGTCCCCGCGCGGCAGGACGCGACACGAGTCGTAGAACCGGTGGTAGGCGCCCGCCGACGACTCCAGGTAGCGCGCGATGCGGTGCGGCTCGCGCAGCTGCGCGGCGGCCGCGACGACGCGCGGGAACTCGCCGAGCGCGCCGAGCAGCTCGGTCTCGCGCTCGTGCCCGAGCAGGCTCGGGTGGTAGTCCTCGCCGCGGGCGAAACCGAGCTCGGCCGCGTTGCGCTGCAGCGACGCCAGCCGGGCGTGCGCATACTGCACGTAGAAGACGGGGTTGTCCGCTGTCCGCTTGGTGATCTCGTCGACGTCCAGGGTCAGCGGCGTGTCCGCCGACCAGCGGGCGAGCGAATACCGTCCGGCGTCGACACCGACGAGGTCGACGAACTCGTCGAGCGTCACCATCGTCCCGGCCCGCTTGGACAACCGCAGCTCCGCTCCGCCCTGCTGCAGCTTCACCATCTGGCCGATCAAGACCTCGAGGGTCTCGTCCGGGTCGTCGCCGGCGCAGGCGACGATCGAACGCAGCCGGCCGATGTAGCCGTGGTGGTCGGCGCCGAGCAGATACACGCACCGGTCGAAACCGCGGGCCCGCTTGTCGAGGTAGTACGCCGCGTCGGCGGCGAAGTACGTCGGCACGCCGGTCGAGCGGATCAGCGGCCGGTCCTTGTCGTCGCCAAAGTCCGTCGTACGCAGCCAGACCGCGCCGTCGCCGTAGTAGACGTGCCCCTGCTCGCGCAGCCTCGCGACGGCCGCGTCGACCTCTCCGGCGTCGTGCAGCGACTTCTCGGAGAACCACACGTCGAAGTCGACGCCGAAGCGGTGCAGGCTGGCCTTGATCTGCTCGGCCATGAGGCGGTAACCCTCGGCCTTGAAGACCGCGAGCTGGTCGTCGTCAGGCAACTCCATCACATCGGGGCGGTCCTGTTGCACCGCCTTCGCCACGTCGGCGACGTAGTCGCCGTGGTAGCCGTCTTCCGGCACCGGCAGTCCGCGCGCGGCCGCCTGCAGCGAGGCGGCGAAATGGTCGAGTTGGCTGCCCATGTCGTTGAAGTAGTGCTCCGACGCGACCTCCGCGCCCGCGGCGGTCAACACGCGCCGCAGCGAGTCGCCAAGGGCCGCCCACCGGGTGTGCCCGAGGTGCACCGGACCGGTCGGGTTGGCCGAGACGAACTCCAGATTGATCCGCTGTCCGGCGAGCTCATCGCTGCGTCCGTATCCGGGCCCCGCGACGACGATGGTCCTGGCCAGCTCGCCCAATGCCTCGCTCTCGAGGGTGACGTTGATGAACCCCGGCCCGGCGACCTCGGCCAGCCCGACGCCCGGCTCGTGGACCAGCCGATCGGCGATGGCCTGCGCCACTTCACGCGGTGACCGGCCGGCCGGCTTGGCCAGCCGCATGGCGACGTTGGTCGCGTAGTCACCGTGCGTCCTGTCCCGTGGACGCTCGACGACGATGTCGTCGGGCGGGTCCACGGCAAGTACGCCGTCGTCCACGGCCGTGCGGATGGCGTGGCGAACGGCCTCTGCGAGGTCGGCAGGAGTCACCAGTCAAGGCTACCCGGCCGGCGCCGCCCGACCGCTCGGGCCGGGTGGGCGGCGGACGCGATGCGACCGGTTCGCACTGATAGCCTTGTCAGCGCTTCATCCGCCCCCGTAGCTCAGGGGATAGAGCACCGCCCTCCGGAGGCGGGAGCGCAGGTTCGAATCCTGCCGGGGGCACCGCGCTGCAGATCCCGTATTACGGGGCCTGCACTTGTTTCTGGACTCAATCCATGATCGCTACATCGGCTGCGGGTACCCATCCAGATCAATCTCGTGTGCTTGTTCGGGTCGCAGCCCGGAACCGGCAACCACCGTTCGATTTCCGCGCCAGTCTCCGGGAAGCGATCACGCGACGACAATCCGGCCCGCGTTGCCGAATAGGTGGCTACCGGCGCCCCGGTGTCGCTGCTCGCGATCCGCTTCGACGTCCGCAGCGTCATCGACCGTCGGCGGTGGTGAGATAGGTATGGACGTCGAGGAGCTGATCAGGACCTATCTCCGCTGCTCCCCAAGTACGGCGACCCCCGACCACGAGGAACGAGCGATCGAGCTCGTCCTGCAGCAGGCCGAGTTGTTCGCGGCGAGCGCGGCGCCGTGATCCTGCGCTGCACGGCGAAGGCCCGAGCACTGCTCGGAATCCGCGACCTCCCGGACGTTGCGCTCCGCGAGGACGACTGGTACCTGCACCCACTGTGGTTCGACCGCCGCAAGTGCCTACTGCTCGCGCATGTCGGCGCGCTGTCGGGGTATTCGTCGCGCGTACGTGCGCAACGCCGACCTGACTGCCACTCGACTTGCGGATGGCGAGCGCGGTACGGCGCGAACTGTCCACCGAAGGCTTGCCCGACAACGTGCTCGGCAATTTCACCGCCCCTATCGTCGTGGCGAAGATCGCGAGCCGGCAGCTGGTCGGCTTCATGAACGAGATGGCACGGTCCACCGAGTACACGATCGCCGACGTCGGCGGGTTGGCTCGTTGCGACGTTGGCGAGCTCAACCGAAAGCCGCGGATATTGCATAACCGCAACGGCCGCTATGCGGCGATCTGGTCGCTGGGCGAGGCCAGGGCTCGCGACCTACGCAGATATTCCAAATCTGGACTCAAGGTCGCAATTTCGAATGTGATTGTGCGGTGTAGGTGTCGGTGCGACCTACCTTGAGCCCGAGCGGCACTTCACCATTTCCGAGCTCGTCGAGCGCTTGAGCCGTCCCCAGCCTACGGTCGCCCGCGAGGTCGATCGGCTGACCGAGGCCGGACTCTTGGAGTCGGAACTACGCAGCGGCCGGCGAAGTGTCTGGGCGGCCACCACCTCGCCGATCTTCGACGAGCTGCACTCGATCCTGCTCAAGACCATCGGACCGAAGGCCGTCCTCGAAGAGCGGCTTCACGGACTGCGCGGCGTCGACCGTGCGCTGATCTACGGTTCCTGGGCGCGCCGCTACCAGGGCGAACCTGGGCCGCTCCCCCAGGACGTCGACCTGATGGTCATCGGAACCGGCGACGTCGGCGAGATCCGCGCCGAAGCCGACACTGCCTCTCGCAGGCTCGGCCGCGACGTCAACGTCTCTGTGCTGACGCCTGACGAATGGGACAGCAGCGAGACAGGCTTCGTCTCTCATCTGAAATCCGAACCGCTGGTCGCGCTGGACCTGCTGCGATGACCCTGCCTCGGTCCGTCGCAGCACTGATTACCGCACGACGCCTCGAGCGGGTCCCGGCCGACCACCCGAGCGCGCTCGCGCGTCTCGCCCGCGCGGAGGAGAAGCTCGACGCGGCACGCAAGATCGCCTCTATCGACGTCGAGGTCGCGTACGTCACCGCCTACGACGCGACCCGCATCGCCGTGACCGCGTACATGCTCGCCACCGGCTACCGCGTACGTGCCGGCGCCGGCGCTCATGACGCGGTCGGCATCTTCGCCGAATCGCAGATCAGCAGCCCGAGCGCTCGCGAGTTCCAGCGGATGCGGCGTCGGCGGAACAAGTCCGAGTACGACGACATCGATATCGGTCGAGCCGACCTCACAGCCGATCTCGCCCACGCCGAAGCGATCATCGCGGCTGTTGGCGCGGTCCTCTGAATACCGCGACCTCATCTCCGAGGCCGACCAATCCACCGGGCGGCACTCCGGCGGTAGATACTGCCCGACAGGCCCACCGAGGCACAGGCGGACCGACCCGGACAGGCGTAGGACGGCGGCGATGACGCGCACGGCAACTGAGGACGAGCAGCTCCCTGGCCCGTCGCAGTGCTGGTGCTGCGGCACGATCGAAGACCCGGCGAGGCTGGTGCACCTGGGCAATCATCCGGAGGTCACCGTCTGCACCCGCTGCGCGCACTCGTTGAGCAAGTGGGCCGGGGAGATCGAGGACCAGGACCGTACCGGGTTGGCCGTCTGCTTCCGCGACCGGTTCCGGCGACTGCGCGAGACGGTGATCCGCCACGGATGGCACCGCAACCGGATCGTCGGCCGCGGCCTGCGGTGGCTCGGCCGTTTCACGCCCTGAGCAGCGCGTCCCGCAGGTGCTCCACTTCCGGAACGCCCGCCATCCCGCGGGCCGTGGCGTACACCCGGCACGTAACCCCGGTCGGCGCACCGGGCACCGCGAACGGATCGACGCCGTCGATCAAGAACGTCGGCGAGCCGACGAAGGCGCGCCGCTGCGCCTCCTTAACCGAGTCGATCACCGTGACCGTCACCGTCGCATCAGTGACACCGGCCAGCTCGGACGCTTCGCGCGCACCTCGCGCGCCGCGCCCTCGTTGGGACAGTCCGGCACCAGTAGCACCTCGATGACCACGACTCCACCGTATGGAAGCTCTCACCGTCGGGGAGCCACGGTGCGTCGATATCCGCTCCCCCCACCTGGGCCCCGCACATCACCACGCCGGACAGGTCAGCCCAGACGAACCGCCTCGACGCTGCCCGGAAGATTGCCGGGATCGATCATTCTCCGGTGCCGGGCGCGCAAGGGCGAATCCTGCCACGGGGCACTTCCATCCGATCCTCCTCCGTGGCCGCGACGCCGGTGAACCGGCAGGTGACCGCGCGCCGTAGTACGTCGTGACCGACCCGTGCCTACGCCCCACTGGAGCGCTGTCATGCCGACGACCTTTCACGGTCTCCCGCTGCACCCGCTGCTCATCCACGTCGTCGTCATCCTGCTGCCGCTCTCGGCCGCGATGATCATCGCGTCGGCGGTCTGGCCCGCGGCCCGCCGGCGGCTCGGCATCGGCACCCCCGGCATCGCGGCGATCGTCCTCGTCTTCGTCCCGATCACCACGCACGCGGGCAACTGGCTCAAGTCCCGGCTGCCGGCGAACCCAGCCATCCAGAAGCATGCACACCTGGGCAACCAGGTGATCTGGTACGCGATCGGCATGTTCCTGGTGGCGACTGCGGTCTGGGGACTGGGACGCGTCCTTGATGCCCGGGCGACGACTCCGATGGGGGCGCTGGCAATCTGGAAATCACCGGTCACGATCGCGATCGCCGTCGTCGCCATCGGGCTGAGCGCGGCATCACTGGTGCAGATCTACCGCGTCGGCGACTCCGGCGCGAAGACCATCTGGCAAGGCGTCGGCCAGTAGCCCGGCCAGCAGGTGACGACAGCGCGCGGCCATCAGCCCGCGCCGGGAGGACACGGCGACGGTACGACGTCAGCGGCAGAAGAAGTGCCAGCCCGTCCACGCCCAGAAGCCGACCGTCAGGACGCGACCCGTGCGGGTCCCCATCAGCAGGGACCACACCTCCTCGGCCGCCGGCACCCGCGACCTGCGGGTCCGGCCGACGAACGTCGCGCCGAGCAAGGTTGCGGCAAAGACGGCGATCGTGATGCCTCGGGTCATCGGCGCACCAGCTCGATGCCGGCCCAGACCCAGACGAAAAGCGCGGTCGCGCGGCCGGGATATGAATTGATCACCGGGTCCATGAGTACGGACAGGCTCGGGTGGTCGCGGCCGGAACCCAGCACAACGTTGCCGATCTCCGCGGAGGAGAAGAACGCGACGATCAGCCCCCACACGACGTACCCGCGCCTCGCCGGCGCGGGCGGCCGGGGCAGCCGGCGCTCGCGATTGCCCACCATGGCGATCACCACGGCCACGAGCGCGCCGCCAAGGAGCATGTACGGCGCCGACGTGAAGCTGCGAGTGAATCCTCCGATGAGACCGAAACCGATCGCGACGGTCAGCACGCCGCCTCGTCGATTGAGCCAGTCCGCGGCTCGCCGGGACGCCGGAGGGGACAATTCCGAGCGGCCATCCGCCGGCACGGTGAGGGTCGGCCCGATGGTCTCGATGATGTCTACGTCGTCGGTCACGGGTGGAGATTATGCGCGAACGCTGTGGGCAAACGAACCATGGTGCCCGGATCGGCCGTCTCGACCCTCCGGGGTCGTCCCCGCCGGAGGTGTCGGCTGCGGAGAACGCGGGCGGATGACCTACCCTGGGCCTTCGACGCAATGATCACCTCACGCCGAGAGTCCGCCACCGCCAGGGCCGCCCTGACGGCAGTCGCCGTCCTCGGACTCAGTGCGGCGGTGACCGCGTGCGGGCATCAGAGCCGGTCGGACTTCGCCAGCGCCGCCGACTCGGCCTGCCGGCAGTCCGTCGACGCGATCAAAGACATCGACCCGGTCTCGTCCGGTAGCCCACGCCAGTACGGTATCGATTACTTCACAGCGTACGACCGGCTGCTGGCGCAGCTCGGGGACATCGCGATGCCGGCGCACGACGAGGACCGGATCCGCTCCGAGTGGATCGCTCCGGCGCGGGCCGACCTCGCGGCATTGCGACCGAAGCTTGCCCTGCTGCCGGCCCGA